>JBFYLR010000019.1:0-27700 GCA_041305305.1 Nanobdellota archaeon | reverse complement strand
GTTCTTCTCGAACCATTCCTCCATTTTCTCTGTTAATCCTTCAATATGAACCTTGTCTGCTATGAACTCAATTGAGTTTCTTGCTCTGATTTCGGAATCAACTGACGGCCCCTTTATCCATATCCATCCATTCTGTCCGACGGTAATATCGCATCCTGTCTTATCTTTTATAAGATTTATCATGCTGCCTTCCCTGCCGATTATTCTAGGGACGCGGTTTGGAATAACGCGGAAAATAAATCCGCCTTCAAGTTTGCCCAAGCCCTTTCCTTTCAGAGCCAAATCTATTCCTTTTGCCTTGACGCTCCAGATTTTTGCTGCGACAACGTCACCTATAGCCAAAAATTGGTCCATCTCATTCTTGTTTACGAATCTTGGGGATTCTTCCAGAGGAAGGAATCCTGCTGAAGCCGAATCTATATCGACAAGCCAGCCGTGGAAAGTGATGTCTGTAACTCTTCCAAGAACAACATTGTTTCTCCTTGGGATGAATGCGCCGGTTATGGCAATGACTTTGACTATTCTGCCTGCTTCCTCTGCAAGCCCATATCTTGTTGCAAGTATGTCATTTCCCTCGCGTCTCGCGCCTTCTCCAGGAAGAAAATCCTCTCCAGAAACAATAGATTCTCCAGGTACAACTACCTTTCTTTTTTTAGCAGGTTCTTCAGAATATGCCTCTTCAGCATTTTCCTCGGCTTCATATGCCTCCTTAATCTTTGTTTTCATCTTAAATCAAAATCAGACAACAGATAATCGTAATTTTTCTTTGTCCGTTATTTTTTTACAAATAAGTTTGTTTTTGCGTATTTAAAAAGGTTTCTATTTGAAATTACTTCTTTTCTGGGAGCTCTTCGCTCTGGACGGCGCCGTGTGTTATGCTGTTCAATTTATCGTAAAAGTCTATCTGCATTCCTGCAGGAATATTAAGTATCGCCTGAAGCGAACCATTTGGAAGCCATTCCTCGCTTTCCTTGTAATCTTTAAGCAGACCATAAGCCTGCCCGGAATATTGCGCAGGGATAATGAGCTTTATCCTCTTTGTCTCCACTCTGATAGGAATAACTGTCTGCAATTTTGCAATTAAGTCAGCAAGCTGCTGTTCAGGCGCTCTTGAATCAAATGAATAATGGCACTCATTTATTGCCCTCTTTATTCTTTCTTCTGTGTATGGGCGCCCGTTCTGGTCAACAGCGTTCCTAAGAATCAAATCAATAACTCTCTTTACTTTTGCATCTTTTTCTGAATCTCTGACTTCCTGGGTTTTCTGAACTTCGCCTGATATGATTATCTTTTTTGCAACTTCGTAGACATCCGATGTTCCGAAAGCATCTTCCAAATCCTTGGTTTTTGCTATATCTCCTTTCTTTAAGTCATTGAAAATGCTGTTTGAATCCATTGCTTTTGCGATATCGCCTTTTCCATTTTTTATCTTAAGCGCTTCGTCTATATCAACCAGAATCTCATAATGCTTCCCCTTTATCTTTGTTCTTGCTGTTACCTTTGGCATAGCTTTGAAAAAGAGGATTGTTATTTAAATATTTGTATAGCAAAACTTAAATAGAGAACGTTCTGTGCATAATCAAGAAAGGAGTTTCTAAAAGATGGACATACCAACAGAAATGCAGCATCAGGCAATGGGATATGACAGAGCAGCGACCATGTTCTCCCCAGAAGGACATCTTCTTCAGGTAGAATACGCAGAGAAGACAGTGAGGCTTGGAAGCTCGAGCATTGGCTTGGTTTGCAAGGACGGAGTGGTAATTGTTGCAGACAGAAGGGTAAGGGATAAATTAATTGCTCCTGAGTCAGCAAACAAAATTTATGAGGTTGATGAGCATATTGTTGCAACAGCGGCAGGAATATTATCTGACGCGAGGATATTAATTGAGCAGTCGCAGGTTATAGCGCAGCAGAATAGAGTGACTTACGGCAGTCCAATAGAGCCAGTTTCAGTCATAAGGATGATTGCTGATAAAAAGCAGATGTTCACTCAATACGGCGGAGCCCGCCCATTCGGAGTGGCAATACTCCTTGGAGGGGTTAACAAAGACAAAGCATATCTTTACACTTCTGATGTTACAGGAAATTTCTTTGCATACAAAGCAAATGCAATAGGAGAAAATGACGAGAAGATAAAGGAAATTCTCAGGAAAGATTATGACGAGAACTCAACAATTGAGGAGGGAATAAAGTTTGCCCTTAAAATATTCAAAGACAATCTTGATAAAAATTTTGATTTGAACAGATTTGATGTAGGTTATGTTAAGACAAAAGACGCCAAGCTTGTAAGATTACACGGCGATGAGCTTAAGAAGTTTGTGAAATAAGCAATTTTAGATTATCTTTTCTAAATGTTTTAAGGAAGCTTGAACAATTTCCTGAAAATCATTGCCGCTATCAGGGAAGTTATAATATAATACCAGAACCAAGAGCCTTTTATAACAGTATCAATGAGCATATTTCTTACAACCGGGAATATTAGTATAAGAGGTATGAATGTTATTAACATAGGCTTAAGAGAGTGCTTCATTGATTCCCCCATATGAGAAAACATTTCTTTTTGCAGTTCCATTAGCTTTGTTGGGTTATCTTTGTGCTTCTTCATCTCTTCCTGAAGAGCCTTCTGCTTTGCTTTTATTGAATGCATTTTCTCCTTGTCAAGGATGAAATAGTTCACTATTGATATAAAAAGAGAGATTAGAACTGCGGCGAGAATTACAAAAAGCCTCGGAGCAAGATTGGGAGAACTTACAAACCAGCTTTGAATAAATTCAGTTATCATATTTAGATATTGCAGATTGGATATTTAAACCTCTTTATTTACTATTTTTACTCGACAACTTTTCTCAATACCGGATGCATATCAAGCGCGTGCTGATGCGCGACATTCTGATACAACTGATACATAATCATAACTGCAAGAAGAATTGCTGTTCCGGAAGTCATTGCTCCGAAGGAATCTGTAAGTGCAGCGAGAGCGCCGATAACTAATCCGCCCATAACTGTGAGGGGCATGATGTATCTAGCAAGAATTGCTTCAAGGACCCTCTCATCTTTTCTGAAACCTGGAATCTGCATGCCGGATGAAATTATCTTCTTAGCCTGCGCCTGCGCGTCCATCCCGGATGTTTTGACCCAGAATACTGCGAACAAAACAGAAAAGCCCATGAAAAAGAGAAGATGAGTCAGCCCCTGGAAGATTTGAACTGTCTGAAGATTCCCCCTAATAATCGCCTCAACAACATTTGAACTGCCCATCCAGAAGGCCAAACCTGAAGTTGCCTGCCCTTGCGAGAAACCTCCAAACCAGGTTGCATGCCCTACTGCATTCTCAATTAATCCTCCAAATAGCTGGATGTTTGCGACAAGCGCAGCCGTAAGAATGACGGGTATGTTTGAGGTGTAGAAAAATGCGAGAGGCCATTTCATACTATATCCTCTTAGTCGGTCATATGAGAGAGGGATTTCAACTTTGAGACTTTGAGTCCAGACGACTGCGCAGAAAATTAATACAGTGACTGCTATAGCCATTATCGCAAGAAGGGCTTCCTTTGGCGCCCCGTTTATAACCGATTGGAGGATTATTAAGAGATTACCTGCGCATGGTGTTCCTGAGAAGTCAGAAAGGCAGTTTGCCCCTGTAGGTCCGATGAACTGGAATAATCCGTTGAATAATCTCCAGGCAACTCCTGCGACGATAAACAATGAGACTCCTGAACCGAAGCCGTATTTTGTCGTGACTTCGTCCATAAGCATTATTGCCAAGCCTCCAAGAATAAGCTGGAATATTACTATCCCTGCATATCCTGGCATTGCCTGCAATCCTCCCATGAGGACATAAACAAGCGCTTCAAAAACTATGAAAACTAAAACACCAATTTTCTGAATTCCCTGAAATAGTTTCTTTCCTTCCGCGTTGTTAACGTCTATCTTCAGAATGCCCGAGCCTACAAGGAGCTGAAGAATAATGGAAGCCATTACTATCGGACCGATACCCAGAGATATGACGGAACCGAAATCTGTTCCGAGAATTATAGCAAGATATTCAAACCTGTCCAAAGAGTTTTGAGCCAGCCCGAAAAGAGAAATATTCGCAAGAATGAAGAAGCCTACAAGAATTATCAAAGTCCACTTCAACTTTGCATTGAAGCTGAGTTTCTTCTCCTCAGGATGCTTCACCTCAGGGAGATTGTACAAAATACTCTTTAAATCCATTATATTATTAGAAAAAAACAAGTTTTTAAAGCTTAGTGGTTATGGAATAATATGAAGAAGAGAGGGGTGATTGTTGCAGTTATTTCTGGAATGCTATTGATGATTGTTCTCTCCGGGGTTGTGGGCGCATTGGATATGTATGCCGATTGCGCAAGCAGAGGGGGATGGGTATATGCAAGAAGCAGTTCAAGCTATCAGGGAACGGCAATATGCACGAGTTATGGTGCGCCTTGCCTTAGAGGTTACCTTGTAGCAGTTGCCAGCGGAGTAGCGAGCGAGACAAGATCATGCGGTGACAGCGATAGTTCTGGAAGCAGCATGATAACCCATGCATGCTGCGGAACCGCTACTTCAGCATCTATCGTCACAAGGACTGAATCAGGATATACCTGCACATGCGTCTGTCCTTCAGGGTTCCAGAGAGTAACTGGCAGCCAATGTTCTAGTTTGTCAATGTCATGCCGTTCATCAACAGGGTGCTGGGGGTGCGGGAGTTGGAGCAGTTATAGTAAATACACCTGGACTTGCGCGTGCTATAGCAACTGCAACAATATAGGATTAAGAGAATGCAAAACAGGAACAGTTTACCCTCAGGGAAGGCAGTGCACTAGAATATATGATGGCTCGCCTGCTGGTATTGGAGGAGACTGCGCGAAATGGACCGATTTAGCTCAATGCACCGCAGCAGGACAAGTATGCTACAGGGGAGATTGTTGCACTCCGAGTACATGGACGCCCGACCTTGCAAATTATTGCAATTATGTTTATGTTCATCAGACAAGCAACTGCAACACAGAAAGAGACAGATATGGAACGAAGCCTACCTTGAATGGAGGATGGAGCGCCTGGAGCGCCTGGAGCACATGCACAAATAATTTGCAGACAAGAACAAGGACATGCACAAATCCTACCCCGCAATGCGGAGGGGCTGCATGTTCAGGAGCAGATTCAGAAACTCAGGCATGCTGTTCAAATCAGTGTGTAATAGGTTCGATTTCATGTGTTAACAGCACAACCCTGGGAACATGTAATTCAATAGTTGTCGGTGGATTAACCTGCGGAGTTCTTGCAAGAACGCTCTGTCCATATGGATGTTCAAACAATGTATGCAATGCGTGCACTCCTGCCTGGACTCCAGACCTTTCAAATTATTGCACGGTTGTGAATGTAACTCAGACAGATGGATGCGGGAACACCAGAAGCATTGCCGGAACAAAGAACTGCTGTGTGCTGAATCTGGCAAAATGGAACCAGACCAGTATCATATTCGGGGAAGGAAGCGTAAAAATGAACGCGACAGCAATAAACTGCTCGCAGGGAGAGATAGTAAACTTTACAATTTACAATTCATCGAATGCCACAGTCGCAGTCTTTAATGCAACTGTCACAAACAATAAAACTGTTCTTGAATGGAATGCAAATGCGATATCTGGAACATATTACTTCAATGTAACACTTGAAGCAAACAAATCCATAGTTGCAAAAAGCAGTGCATTAATCCTAACGGGCACTTCAACAGCTACCTGCGGGAATAGCATTATTGAAGGAACAGAAAAGTGCGATAAATTAAACCTCGGAGGGAATAACTGCACTACGATAGGACTGGGATTCACAGGAGGAACATTGAGATGCTATGCTGATTGCACCTGGAATACTACTGGATGCACTTCTGGACCAAGCCTGCTGAAATGCTCTGATTATACTTCAGAGCCAACATGCAAGAATTATGCTCCGGGAGTAGTATTGAGCGACCCAGGGTATATAATTGGAAGAGCATGCGAATGTATATGGGAGAATAGTGCGTGCAAGATATCATGCGCATCACAACAGGGAGACTGCAGTTACAGGTGCACAAAGACAGTATCCGATGAGTCCGAATGTGATGATGAAAGCGGAACTAAAACTGTCACAATAAGCGCAGAGATTGTTCCAATTGCTCCAAGCACCGCGGAGCAGTGCACAGATGTTGTTGACTCTGAATGCCAAGATGGAACTGTTGAAGATGTCCCATGTGGGCTTATGGAGCTGAACATGCCCTTCTTTGGGAGGTTCAACTTTGCCATAGCGTTGTTAGCAATAACGATAATATATGTTTTCTACAGAAGATTAGATTAATTAGAGTTGCAGAATTTGAGCAAGGCAATTCATTTCGATTCTTGAGGTCCTTGAAGTTCAACCTTCCTTTATTTGCTGCGGGCTTCAATCCAGCGGAGAACGAAATTATTTCTTTGCTTCTTTTTTGACTGCAGGTTTTGCTTTCTTAACATCTGTTTTTTCAGCAGTCTTTTCTTCCTTAGGAGTTTGTGTATCTTCCTGTTTGTCGGATTTGAGTTCTATTGTCCCGCCGCCTGCTTTTATTTCTTCTATTGCCGACTTTGAGGCTGCGTTCGCTTTTACAGATATCTTTGCTCCAAGAGGGCCGTTTCCAAGAACTTTATATCCTTCAAGATTAAATTCAAATCCTTTTTGAGTCTGTTTTGCCAGCCCCTGTTTTACAAGCAGGTCAAATCTCTTAATCAAATCAGAGAGATTTATTACTTTCAATTTTGGAGAAGTTCTTCCTCTTCTTAACGCTGAATGCGAGCCGAAATATTCAATCCCATATTTTTGTATAATGAGAGATTTCTTCTGATTTTCTGAGCCAGACATTCCTTTTCCTCCCTGATTGCCCAGTCCTTTCGTTCTCTTTCTATGCCCTCTGAAGTGAGTTTGGGAGCCGCGGTATCTTGTATTCTTCCTTCGCCTTTTGACTTTCATAACATCCTCCTTACCAATTTGTTAATATCTTCTCCGTTATCTCCTAAAACGCCTTTTGGAAAATGAAGCTTTGATTTAATCCCGCCTCTTGGAGGATGCAATCTGAAGAAAGGCTTTATTCCTGACTTTTCAATTCCTTCTTTTGCAATTAGTTCTGCAGCCTTTTTGCTGTCCACCTTCTTATTGTCAGGAGATTTTCCTCTCTTTGAGATTAAGAGTTCAAGAGTTGAAGCGTCTATCGGGCCATAGGCTACGAAATTTCTTATGTGCTGAAGGAGTTTCATGTTTCCCTCTGTTTCTTTCAGGAGAATTGCAGAGTACTTCTTTCTTAACCTCATTCTGAAAAGCGTTTCCTGCGCATCTGAGGGCATTTCAACCAATCCGGATATTCTTATTAGCAATAACATTTTAGAGTTTCATCCTGCTTGTTTTTTTAAGCGCATCAATGCATGCATTGGCAAAGTTAAAGACAGTTCTCGTCTGCCCTTTTGTCATGCTGTAAACATCTTCTATTCCTGCAAGTTTTAATATCTTCTTGCATTCATCCCCTATAACCAGGCCTGAGCCTCGAGGAGCAGGTATCAATTTAACTCTCACTGAACCGCATTTGCCTTCAACAACAAATGGAACTGTGTGAGGTTTTGAGCCGGGAGCTTCTTTGGTTTCAAATCCTCTTGTGACTCTTATTAAATTAAGCTTTGCATCCCTGATTGCTTTTGCCCTGGAAGGAAGCGTTTCTTTTGCTTTGCCCATTCCTATTCCTACGTGCCCATTTCTGTCTCCTACAACAGCCATGCATGAGAATGAAGTGACGTTGCTTTCCATAGTCTTCTTCTGAGTCTGCCTCCAGGCTCGCCTCTTTCCTCCGCCGAACTTTCCTTTTGCCTGCCCGATTGAAAGAAGGTCTACATCAAGCTTAAGAGACAAATCAACTATTTCTGGTTCAAGAATTTTCTTGTGCTCGTGAAGAATTTTGTCTATGTCCTTCTCCTTTCCGGTCCTTACAAGCTTTCCAAGAGCAGTTTTTGGCACCCATGAAGCAAGCGCTTGTTTC
Source organism: Nanobdellota archaeon (assembly GCA_041305305.1). Lineage (GTDB taxonomy): Archaea > Nanobdellota > Nanobdellia > Pacearchaeales > GW2011-AR1 > JAOAJC01. The sequence continues at coordinate 19,674 of JBFYLR010000019.1, read as the reverse complement.
TGTCTTTCTGCTTCAATCTCTGCTCTGCTTAGCCTCTCTCTCTTTATTTCAATAGGAAGTTCTTCTACTTTTGAAATTTTCTCCGCAACCTTCTCCAATTCTTCAGGGGTTGCTTCAACGAGCCCTTTCTGTTTTCCTTTTATGTCTTTTTCAGCCATTATTCTGAGCCTCCTGTTATTTTGTCAAATATTTTTGCAATCTTGTCATTTTTAATATTTTCCATCTGGGGGAGAATGTCCTCGTTGTGAGGAATTTCCATGCCTGAGTCAACTGCTCCTTTAACAACCGCATAAATTCTTGAATTCTTTATGTTTCTGTACATCCCCATGTCAAGAATTGCCTCTTTTATTCCGGATTTTATTGCAAGCTTTCCGAGAAGGAATCCGGTAAGATACGCTGCTCCGAGACTCTTTAGACTTCCAGAGAGCTCAGAAGGCCATCCTTTTGATAGAAGTGCTTTTGAGTTTAATCCTGCAACAATCTTATCCTGCGCAATATCAGATATGACAAGTTGAGCAGTGATGTATCTGTTTGTTTTTCTGACTACAAGCCTTGGTTTTTCTGATTTAAGAAGATTCAATCTAGATTTATAATCAGTTTTGCCTTCAATTCTTCTTCGTCTTATTGTTCTCATTTTAGCAGTTTAATTCTCTCCTTTAAATGTGATTTGCTCTTGAACAGGCTTGCTCTTATTTCTCTCCTTAGTTTCTGATAGCGCTCTTCTGGAAGAGTTTCTGCCTTTCTCAATTCTGAAATATACCCTCTTAATTTTCTTGTAAGTATGATATACTTTCTCTTTGAGTTCTTTACAGGCAATTTTATACTGCCTTTTCTTCTTCTTGTTGTCCTCTTAACTATCGCCTTTCTGCCCTTTATATCTCTTATAAATATTGCATTATCATTAAGCAAGTCGATTATATCCTGGCGAGTCATTGCTTCTTTTATATCCGCCAGCCTGTTTCTGTTCAGGACGATTCTCCCTTTTCCAACCCCAAGAACCTTGGATATGAATGCTTTCTTCTTGTCAAGCTTCATTTCTTATTCCTCCCTAAGTTTATTATCTTTATCTTCAGTTCTTCCGCTTTCTTTATCATCTCAAGCTTCTTTTTTGCGCCAACTCTTGCAAGTATCGCTGCGTTTTCCTTCCCAAGCGATTCAATCTCCTTAAGATTGTGAACTACTTTTGGTATAAGCCCCTGAACGCGGTGCGCTTCTGATTTTGGAGTCTTGAAGCCGACTTTTGGAACGGCAGGATATCCGGCTCTTCCAAGCCTCATCTTATTTGACTTACCGCGAGGTCTTCTCCATTTCTGAATCTTTCTTCTCTTCTTTCCAATCCTTAAAAACCTGCATGTATCTGCTCTTAGGAATTTCATTATTTGGCTCCTCCGGGGCGGTCAGTCAAAAATATTCCGTCCTGGAAAATTCTTCTGTCGCGCAGTTTTATCTTTGTTGCTTTCTCGAGGTTTGAGGCAGTGTGCCCTGCCGCATCCTTGTCATGTGACGAGACAGTTATCTTTGCGCCCTTTACATCCACCTTGACTCCTGGCAGAATCCTTGCGAATCTTGGGGTTTTCTCTCCGAGAAAATTATTTATTACTAACTTGCTGCCATCAACTTTCATAGTCATTGGAAAATGCACATTGCAGGATTCAAGGTGATAAACATAATCTTTCTCCAACCCCATGAACATCTTCTTGAGATGAGCGATATTTGCCTTGATAACTTTGTATTCTTTTTTATTTCCTGATTCGCATGAGAGAATAATTTTATTATTCTCTATTTTCACAGAGATATGGGGCATTTTCATCTCTCTTGAGAGCTCCTTTGAATCTTTTTTGCATTTCAGTATTTTATTTGCAAGTTCACATGACACTCCTGAAGGGATTGCAATCTCCTCGAGATATTTTTTCTTCATTTTAGTAGAAATAAGCTATAAGGCTCCCTCCTATGTTCTTTTCCTGCGCAGTCTGATGAGTCATCAAACCTTTTGATGTGGAAATTATAATTACTCCGATATCTTTCGCAGGAAGATATCTTTTTACATACTTATCTATCTCTTCAACCTGCACGACAAATCTCGGCTTTATTGCCTTGCAGAAATTAAGCTTCCCGATTTCTACATTTAGAATATTATTCTCAATTCTGTAATTCTTTACATATCCCCTTAGCCTGGCTATTGCCAGAACAGAGACAAGAAGCTTGGAGTGCCTTCCGAAAGATACAGAGCTCTTGCTGGCTTTGTCTGCATTAAGCATCTTGTTCAACGCGTCTGCTATTACATCTTGTGACATTTTAGTTGTATTTCTTGAATCCGATTTCTTCTGCTATTTCGCGGAAGCACTGTCGGCATAAATTTATATTATACTGGCTCAAGTGAGCTCCGAACCTGCCGCAGCGCTCGCACTTTCTGGCGGCTATTCCCATCTTTCTCTGCTTTGGCTTGCAATGCCTCAGAAACTTCTGGAGTATGGCGGGCTTGTCCCTTAACTGTTTTGTGATTTTGTTCCAATCGCTTGCTGTCATTTTATTTGAACTTCGTCTTGAAGACCTCCTTCATGAAATTGATTATTTCTTCCTTCTTTATGAATTGCTTTTTTGGAACTTCCCCTGATTTTATCTTCTTTCTTTTCACCCTCAATCCCGCTCGTGCAAAAACAACAGTTATGTTGAAGCCCCTGATACCTATGTCCCTCTGATATTCTACTCCAGGTATTTCAATATATTCTTTTATTCCGAAAGAGAAATGATTATCTGACACCTGCTTTTTTGAGAGCTCGTTGTCGATTGCTCCCAAAAGCCTTTTCAAGAGAGATATTGCTTCTTCCCCGCGGAGAGTTATTCTTGTCCCGACTTCCAAACCCGGGCGCACATCAAATTCAGGTATTCTCTTTCTTGAAGCTAGAATCTGCGCGTTCTTTCCAGATACCAATTCAAGAAGTTTCTTTGATTTTTTTAAATCATCGCCCGTAGCCCCAGAACTGAGCAGAACTTTTTCTATCTTAATCCGCCTCATTGGATTTTCTGAGTTCATTGCAATATTACCTGTGAGAATTCAATAGTAGGTGAATTCTCCTTCAATTTAATTGTGACTTTCTTCCCGGAAATGTCCGTTATTTTTCCGTGCTGTCCCTCATATTTTCCTGAGATGATGAAAACCTCGCTTCCTTTCTCCGGAGAAATATGCTTCTTTACTTTGCCTGAGAAATCGAGGTAGAGAGAATCTTCGATATTGTAATCTTTGTCAGATATGATATTTGAACCATCCAGAAGATTAAACTGAATCTTTTTATTCTTCAGCAATTTCTTGCCTATAATTTTGCATAATCTTTCGCTGCCGTCCTTTGTCTCCTCAAGAAGGAATTTTCTCACAGGAGAAAGTTTCAGAGTATAATCTTTTCCTGCATGGAATACATTGAATAATTTTATGCTCTCGCGGTAGTCTTGGACCTCGCGCCCGTTTATCTTTAGGAGTTTCTGTAGAATCATCTTCTTTACTTCTTTCTTTGTTCTTGCAAGTTTTAACATGTCCCTTACAGCAATAAGAACAGGCACGGAATTATCAAGATGAGATAGAGTTCTTACTACATATTTTGTGCCTTTTCTTGTGATAGGCAGTCTTTTTGTTGTTTCCTGTCTTGTTTGATGAGCCATTACTTAATTTCCTTTTTCTCTGTTTTTCTGTTGAGGGCATTGACTCTTTCCTTGTCATCCAGATTCAGAATTTGAATCTGCAGAACACTCGGGTGGAAGAAGACATTGACCTTTGAACCGTCCTTCTTTGTTCTTTGAATCCCTTCAAGGACAACACGGGTGTTTCTCAAATCAACAGAAGTTACTTTGGCCTTTTTCTTAACGAAGGCGCCTCGCATAACAAGCACCTCATCCCCTTTCCTGAGGGGAAGATTCCTCTTGCCATACTTTTTCCTTAGTTCCTTTGACAAATTAGCGCTTAAAAACTTATGCTTTACATGAAAAGGAGCATTTGCCCTGTATTTGTGCTGCTTCCTTGGCTGTCTGCTGGATACCCAATGTGTTGAAAATTCTTGTTTCATAGTACGAATTGCGCTATTTTAGCGACTTGCCCCCATCTTTCCTGCACCTCTCTTGATACAGGACCTTTTACCTGCGTTCCTTTCGGATTTCCTTTGTCATCTTTTAGCAAAGCAACTGCATTATCTTCGAAGCAGACTCTTTCTCCTGTTCTTCTCCTGTATTCTTTCTTCTGCCTTATAATGACTGCATCAAAAACCTGTCCCTTCATGTCAGGCTTGCCAACTCGAACAGAAACCTTTACCCAATCGGCTATTTTTGCAGTCTGATGCCTTCCTTTCTTTGTCTTTCCGTGAACTACTCCGGTAATTCTGACTATTCTTGCCCCGCTGTTGTCTGCCGCTACAAGCTCGCTTCCAATTTGCAGTCCTTTTGTTGCTCTTGCTGTGATTGGCTTCATTTCTTATTCTCCCTGGAAACCTTTCCAACTACTATGAAATGTATGATTTTGCTGAGAGGGCGGCATTCCATTACACGAATATAATCGCCGATGTTAATCTCATTTGCCATGCTGTCTGGAAGTCTTGCATGAATTCTTGTCATCTTCTTATAGAACCTTTCATATTTCTGAACATATACAGTGCGCTCGAATTCAAGAACAATTCTCTTTGGGAATTTCTTTGTGACAAAACCTTCAAAGGTTCTCCCTCTTGCAGAGACTGAGAGCTTTGAAGTTCCGACTAAACTTTTTTCTTTCTTCGTTTCCATTTTTGTTTTCTGCTGTTTTGCCATTTTGCTTTCTTGTTTGCTGAATTAATCGCCTATTGAATCCTCGGGGAAGCCAAGTTTCACGAGGAGAGGTTTTACCTGCCTCAGGTGATTTCCCTGGAGTTCTATGACGCCGTCCTTGACGGTGCCACCGCAGGCAAGCGTCTCCTTGAGATGCTTTGCTGTCCCCTTGATATCGAAGTTCTTATCGAACCCGCTAACGAGGGTAGTGATTTTTCCGTATCTTCGCGCTACGGTAGTCACTTTTATCTTCTGCTCGGACTTTGCGATTTCTTCAAACACAGAGGCCTCTGTTGGGAGGCCGAATGTTGTGTTATCTTCGTTCATATTTATTTCTTATTCAGCGCCTCCTTGCCGGATTTGCTGAACGTAATTAGCCGGGAAATAGCCCTTTTAATCTCTTTGGTTTTTGCGTTGGCTTTGTTTGCAGTAACGCCCGATTTGATAAGCTCAAATCTCAAATCTCTCAACTTTGATTCTCTGTCCTTTTCATTCATCTTTGCTATATCTTTTACTCTTAGAAGCGCCATTATTCTTTACTTCCCTCCGATTTCTTTGTTTTCTTTGAAGTCTTTCTTGGTTTCTTAGATTTCTTATCTTCATTCTCCTTCTTATCTTCGACTACCTCGAGAGGAGCCCTTAGTTTTGCTCTTAGAGCTTCATCGATAGTAATCTTATCATGAATGTGCGCTTCAGGAGGAAGAATGCTTACCTTTATTCCAACAACACCTGACATTGTTATCGCCTGTGACTGCGCTCGCTGTACAACTTTCGCAGGGTCGCCTGTTTTCTTAAGATATCCCTGAGAGAATCTCCATGCCTTTGCCCTTTCTGCAGGAAGTTTTCCGGAGAGAACTATTTCTACTCCAAGTGCGCCGGCATTTATTATCTGTGTAAGCATCTTGTACGCAATTATCTTGAATTTTAGGGCGCCCTGGCGCTCAAGCAAGATGGCAATTTCATCTGCTACAAGCTGAGCATCAAGATTAGGGTCCATTATCTCCTTTATTTCAATGTGGGGATTGTCAAGATGGAATCTTCTTTTCAAAACTCTCGTAAGCTCTTCAATTTTCTCGCCTCTTCTTCCAATTACCAATCCTGGCTTGCTGGTTGCAATGATTATTTTTTCTCCGACTGGAGTGTACTCAATTGAGACATTGCTGATTCTGCCTTTTCCAAGGGATTCTTTTATATATTCTTTTACGCCAAGCTCTTCTTTCTTGAAATTTACAAATTTTTTCTCTTCCATTTGTATGACAACCAAGGTTTTCCTGACAAGTCACCTTTCCTTAAGATGACCCTTAAGCAACCTTTTTTGGCACCTCCTTTGTATCCATCTCTTTTGCCTTTAAAATAACATTGGTTCTCTTGAATCTTGCTCCGCCTCTCTTTGAGGGGCGCGAAGCCCAGCTTGATGACGCAAAGTATATTCTTGACTTGTCCAAATCCATCTGGTTAGCAAGTATATTTCCTTTCAAACCCTTTAATACTGATATCATTATCTTTGAGGCGACTATAGGGTATCTTCCAGACATTATGCCTTTCTCCGAGCGGTGAGGAATCTCTCCTTTGAATGGGACAGCGCGCTTCATCTTTATTACATCTTCAAGCTTTGCAATCGCGTCATCAACTGAATCGCCTTTTATGAATTTACAGATATACATGCATTGCTTCATGGAAACATGAAGATTGTTCCCGAGTGCAACAGCTTCGTCCTTCTTTACAACTTTTGGAACTTCTTTCTTAACTTCTGTCTTCTGCATACTCTCTTGTTGAGAGTGCTCTCTCAAATCCTCGGTTTTAGCAACCTTCGGATGCTGCGGGCTTTCTCGCTTCTGCTGCGAAGCTCCTCCCTCCGGAGTTTGCAGATCTGCTGGTTTATCTTCCATTTTTGTTTCAGTATTTGATTTTATTTCTTTTTCTGTCATCTTATTTCTTCCTTAAGGCAACCTCTCGGTTTCCTTGAAGTTCAACCTTCCCTATTTTGTTCATAATAATTGATTTCATCTTATTTCTTTTGAGCACCTGCCGAGCTCTTTGTTGCGCCGATTCCAGGCGCTCCGTGCTGAACCTTATTTCTTGTCAGGGAAAATTCGCCTAGCCTATGCCCAATCATATTATGAGATATAAGCACGTCATTGAAAGTCTTTCCATTGTAGATGCCTATAGTCATACCTACCAGTTTTGGAACGATGACTATATCCCTTAGATGAGTCCTTATTTTTTTCTTCTTGGAGAGTTTCTTCTCGCATCTTGAGACAAATTTCTCAATGAATTGGAAATTTCTAAGCACAGAACGGCGAGAACGGGAAGGAAGATATTTTGCAACCTCTCTTACATCAAGCTTCTTCAAGTCTTCAAGGTTCTTGCCCCTGTAGAACTGCTCTTTAGACTTTACAATGACTTCTTCAACTGTTCTTTCTTCTTTTACCATTACTTTGTCCTCCCTGTTCTGCTTGGTCTAATATGCCCGACTCTTGCCCCTGGAGGAGCATTTCTCTTTGCTATCTTTGGCTTGATTCTCTTGCCTCTGCCTGAGCCGAACGGATGGTCAACTGCGTTCATTTTAACTGCTGAAGTTCTTGGCCAAAGTTTATTTCTTGCCTTCATCTTGTAGAACATTCTGCCAGCTTTAACAAAAGGCTTAAAGATTCTTCCTGCTCCAGCGATTACTCCAATTGTAGCTCTGCAGTCTCCGCTTACTGCAATTTCATTTTTGTTAGGCATCATTATTCCCACTTTATTATGCTCGAGTTTGTTTGAAACTATTGCACTGCTTCCTCCAACACGAATCATCTTACCGCCGTCGCCGGGGTTTGCCTCTATGTTAAATATGCTCGAGCCGAGGGGAATATCTTTTAGCATTAAAACATTTCCTTCTTTTGCCTCTGTGCCGCCTATTTGTACTTTCTGCCCAACGAAAGAATTATTGAATGCAGGGTTGTAGAAAATCTCTTTTCCGACTTTTAGCTTAGCAAGCGGGGCAGTATGTGCAGTTGAGTGAATAATATTAATTATTTCTGCTTCTCCCTGAGCCATTGGATATTTTATTTTGTATATGTAAGCTTTCTTCCTGACTTGGTAAGTAAGCGAACCATGCCCTCTTGCCTGTGAAATTATTCTCTTGCACATTTTAGTTTAAGCCTACCTCCCTTAACTCCCCTATGCGAGCACGATATTCGAGAGAATCTGGGCGGTGCCTTTCTATGTTTACATAGCTTGGAGCAGGATGAATAGTCCCTTCTTTCTTGTCAGGGATGAATGCGTCCCTGCTTGCTTTCATAACAACCAAATCTCCTTTGTCAATTCCGAGGAAAGAATAGCTTGCGCTTTCATATCTTCCAAGTTCGGTCTTGCCGCCATACACAAATATATCTCTTCCTATCTGGACTTTGTCGCCCACCTGGAGGGAATCAAGGTGCCTTGGAACAAATACTTTCTTTACATTATGAACTGAAATATCTGTTTTCATTTTAAATCATCCCCAACTTCGTGGCAACATCTGCTGCCAGATTAGATTTATTTAATCTTACGAAAGCATATTTCCGGTTTCCGGTTATAGAAGTTCTTACTTTGTCAACTTTCACAGAGAACAATGACTCAATCTCTTTCTTTATCTCTGTTTTTGTAGCTCTTCTCTCTGTTTCAAACGAAAGAGTGTTCTCTATGTCAATCATCTTCACTGCCTTTTCAGTTGTTATTGGGCGCAATTGCATTTTATTTAGCTCCCCCAAGCTCTTCAATAGCTTTCTTTGTGTAAAGTGTAAGCCTTCCGAGAGGATATAAATCTGATATTTCGACGTCTTTTATTTTCAGAGCATCTATTCCACTTATTTTAACGTCTTCGTTGTTTCCAGTTACGAGGAGAAGCCCGGCATTGGATTTGTATTTTCTTCCGCGCATTTTTCCTCTTCCAGCTCTTACCACTTTCTTCTTAAGAACGAAATCAAAAAGCTCTCCGAATATTTTTCTAAGAGCCTCAAGTGCTTCTTTTGTTTTTTGAGGAAGAGATTCTATCACGAAAGGCGCAGATTTTATGTCATTCAAGTTTGAATATCTCCTGAGAATAAATTCTTTATTTGCAGTTGCTGCGATTGCGGAATTCATTGCAAGTTTTATCTCGTTCCTGTTTATCTTCTTTGGGGTGTAAACTCCCTTTGGTGGATGAGCTCTCCTTCCACCCCTTGTACTGGAAACTTCTGCTCCAACCCAATAGAACTGAACTCCGCGCCTCCACATTCTTTTTCTTGGAACTCTTGAAATTCCTTTCCCGTATCCTGTCTGCCACTTGTGTCTTCTGTGCGCTATCTTTCCTGAAGCGACGTGCCTCTTTCCAGCCATTTCATATGAAGAATAGGGCTGAACCTCCTTGAATGCTTCGAATAATTTTGCAGTCAAGTCTTCACGAATTTTTGAATCAAATATTTCCGGAAGCTCTACATCAGATTTCTTTGCGCCATTGGAGTCAAATAATTGGGCTTTCATAATGCTACCTCCAGAAGTTCATATTTTCTCTTTGCAGTAAGCTTTGTCGGCCTGAATGAAGGAGTAAGAAGCAATGCTCTTTTTTGAGGGCCCTGTAGAGAGCCTTTCATAAGAAGATAGTTTGTTTTTATTCTGCCGTACTGCTTGAATCCTGATTTTGGATTTATGTCTTTCTCAGATATCGCTCCCGAGCCAATTACTTTGTTATTGTATATTACTCTCGTGAACATTCCCATCTGTCCGGCTTGTGCAACTCTGAATGAAGTATGCGCAGGATGCCATGGGCCTAGTGTTCCAGGGCGCCTTACTCCTTTCTCAGCTTTATGCGATTTTAAGGTAATGCCCATTCTTTTTACAGGACCGACAAGACCTTTTCCTTTTGTCAATCCGCGAACATCAAGAAGATTATATTTAAGGAAGTCCTTGAGGGAGATTTCCTTTCCAATAAGAGATTTAAGAAATGCCAGCTTATCTTTTGCTTCCACGCCAAGTTCAATTAAATCTGGAGTTTTTTTGATAGCTGTCTGCGAGGGTATTGAATAGGCAATAACTCTGATATCTTCAAAATCTTTTGGAGCCTCTGAATCAATTGATTTTGCCTGTTTTGGAATGTTTAGAATTCTCTTCAATTCCTTATCTGTTGAAACAACAACATCTTTCAAGACCTTGTTGTTCTTGTAGAACCTTATGGAATAAATCTTCATGTTTGGAACTTCCAGGACAGTCACAGGAAGATATATTTTCTTGTTCAGAGTCATTGATTTGTCAGTTGTATCCTTGACAAGAACAGTAGTCATGCCTGCCTTATAGGCTATGAAACCGAGCAAGCTGTCGGTTTTTCCGTCGCCTTTTACAACACTCCAGTTTACATTAGGAAGAACTTTTTCAGCCCTCTTTCTAGGCCAAAACTGCAATGAACCATATCTTGGATGTTTTCCTGCTGCCATTTATTTTTTCTGTCGTAGTTTATACTTTAGTTTAGTATTTGTTTGCGTGAAAAACAGGTTTAACTCGAACCTAACCTCAAATAGTAGTGCATTTTCTGTTATCAGCAGTCAATGCTCTTGTGCATTCAATCAAATTCTAATTTGGATGATAAAGAGGGTATTTAAACCTTTTCGGCTTAAAGAAAACATGAGAAAAGAGGCTGTTAAAACCATGGCTATTGTGACGCTCTTCGCTATTGCTATGGCTTTCCTTGAAAGCGCTGTTGTTGCGTATATTAGGGAGATATTCTATGGTTCTGAGGGGTTTAGTTTTCCTTTAAAAGGTTTTATTGATTCGCAAGTGATTGAAATAGAATGGATAAGAGAGGCGTTTACAATTGTCATGTTGTTGTGCGTGGCTTACCTTGCTGGAAAGAAACTTCATGATAGATTTGCATATTTCATTTATGCTTTTGCTGTGTGGGATATATTTTATTATATCTGGCTGAAAGTAATTCTTGGATGGCCTTCTTCTCTTATGACTTGGGATGTCCTATTCCTGATTCCTTGGGCATGGACAGGACCCGTGCTCGCGCCTTTGATTGTGTCCGCAACATTCATTATTTTTGCAACAGTTATCTGGAAAAAAGACTTGAAGATAAAATTTGTTGAGTGGAGCTTGTTTATTTGCGGCATGCTCCTTATTCTTTATACGTTCGTTATTGATTACGGGCTATTGTTATTTACAAATCCTGAACAAATAACAAGTTATATTCCAACAAATTATCACTGGATTATATTCGTTATTGGAGAATTGCTGGGTGTTTGCGCAATAATTAAACTTTATCTGAGAAAGAAGTAATCTTAATCCTGCTCTATTCTTGGAGCAAGAATGAATGAGAGCATTACATTTCCAGTAGGGAAGTTTATCCTCATTGGATGGTTGTCGCTGAAGTTAAGAGAGACATTTGAGGAGATTTTTGCCCCTTTTATGAATTTGTTCAGGTATTCCAGCGAAAAGCGGGCTGTGCTGAAATCTGAGTGTATCTCGAGCTCATCTGCTGAGAACTCGGCTTTCGCGGAATTTAATGGGCCATGGGCTTCAACTGTAAACTTAGTGGGCTCTGCAATGAATGTGCATGCATCAGATACAACAGTGCAATCTTCGATAACTTCAACGAAAGACTCGGAAGGCATCTTTATTACCGATTTGAATTCCCAGACAGGAAGCTCTTTCTCCTCAACATCAATATCAATAAGATCGAGAGTGAAATCTCTTTTTATTTTATCCTGAATTCCTATTTTAAGAAGATTGTCCTGCTTGCTTAGAGTCAGAGAACTGCCGAGCTGGCATCTCCTTAAAACAGCCTTCAGACTTTCAAGATTTATTCCAAGAACCTCATCATTCTGCAGTTCATACTGCGAGAACAAATCACTTGGAAGCTTGAAGTATACCATTGCGACGTTTGCAGGGTCTATTGCAGTCAGGCTGAGCCCATCCTTGGCTATTTTCAGCTTTACTTCTGTAACCAGCTCTGATATTATTGAGATTATGTCTGCCAGAATCTTAGGATTATCAAGTTTTAATTGCATAAGCTTAGGCATAGTTCTTAGCTTTTAAGTTTTGTTGTGGTAAATTATAGTAAAAGGCGGAGGCATTTTTGTTCATCTTTGACTATATCATAAGAATTATTATAAAACAGTGTTTTCTCTGAAAGACATGGATAAATGGAAGAAAGAGGCAAGCAAGAAGGAAGCAAAAGACTGGACTCCCGAGAAAAGGGAAATTGACAAGAAAGAAGAAAGAGTGAGAGCGATAACAAGATTTTATTATTCCAACCCGAAAATATTGGAATATCTCGCAAAATTTGCAATAAACAGGGAGGTCGTCCCGAGATATTATGAGGGTTTTGGGAAGCGCCCTGACAAGATAGAATATCCTTCAGATATAATGGGGCTCGTTAACAAAGGAGCAACATCATTTCATGCATCAGAAGAACTCTGGAATGATCCGCTCTCCCTGAATTCAGATATGACAAGGGAAGATGCAGATAAGCTCAGAAAATCCTGGGACCTGCTGATTGATGTCGATTCTCCTTTCATAGACTGCTCTAAAATAGCTACGAGACTTATAGTTGCGGCGCTGGAACAGCATGGAATAAAAAATTACGGAATTAAATTCTCAGGAAGCAAAGGATTTCATATTATTTTGTCCGGGAAGGCATTTCCAAGAGAATATTCCGGGTTTGAGACAAAGAATATGTTCCCCGAATGGGCAAGAGCCGTTTGCGAGTATTTGATGAGTTATATAAGAAAAGACTATAACAATCTCGCGGCAGAGATTCTGACAGATTTTGATGCAATAAAAAGGAGAACAAATTTGTCTAAAGAAGATTTAATGGAAGTTTATTGCAAGATATCGGACAAGCCTGCCAAGAAAGGAGCAATAACAAAATTCCAATGCCCTTTGTGCGGGCTTGAAATAGAAAGAAGAGACGTTAAGCTGACAAAAAGAAAATTAAGATGCCTGAATGACAAATGCACAGGAGAACTTGAAGTTGCTGGGAGCGAGAGTTATTATTACTGCGAGTTTTGCAAAGACCCTGAAAATGAAATTTTCCCTCTCAGCTCAGACAAATATCCTGAATATTTTGAAGAGAAAGAGAGCATAAGCGCTGAAAAAATAGCAAATCTTGATTTGATTCTTGTTGCCCCGAGGCATTTATTCAGAATGCCTTATTCCCTGCATGAGAAAACTGCGCTTGCAAGCATTGTTTTAAAAAAAGAGCAGATAGACTCATTCACCCCAAGAGATGCAAGCCCGATGAATGTAAACCTAATTGATTATCTCCCGGAAAATGAAGAGGGAGAAGCAAAGCAGCTTCTGAGTGCTGCTCTTGACTGGAAAAAAATGAACACCACAGAAGAAGAAAAGAACTATAAGAAATATGATAATTATGAGAAAGTAGACATAAAAGGAGTCACGGAAGAGATGTTCCCAGAGCCGATAAAGAAACTCCTAAAGGGGATGAAAGACGGGAAAAAGAGAGGATTGTTTGTAATTATAACCTTTTTAAGAAGCCTGAACTTTCCTGCAGATTATATCAATCAGAGGGTTCGTGACTGGAATAAGCTCAATGAACCTCAGTTGAAAGAAGGATACATAAAAAGTCAGCTCGATTGGCACTTAAGGCAGAAGAAAAATATCCTCCCTCCAAATTATGACAACCCTAGTTTTTACAAAGATTTGAATCTGCTTGACAAGAAGCCGGATGTGAAAAACCCCATTGTTGAAGTAATAAGGAAGGCAAGAGGAAGGCGGGCAAATTAAAGGAACTCTAAGGAACATTTTTAAATAAGAAATACATTAAAAATCCATGAAAAGCAAGGTGGTAATAGTATTATCAATAAGTGTGGTTGTTGCGCTTCTTCTCGCGAGTTTTGCTGTTGCTGCAGAAAATGTTTCTATATCTGAAAGTTCTGACAAAGTTGAAAAAGCATACAAGTGCCTTGAAGATAAGGTTAAAGCGAGCACTCAATTAGGATTTCAGGAAGCGGTATTTACCGTTCTGGCAATAGGCGGAAAATCCAACGCACTTGATAGAATTGATGCCGATAAGGATACTATGGCTTCGTGCTGGCCCAAGAATGGATGCAAGATAAAAGAAACAGCTATGGCTGCGCTTGCATATCAGAGAGTGGGAAAAGACACCTCTGAAATAAAGAAATGGCTTCTCTCAAAGAATGTGAGCGCCCCTGATTTGAAATGGTTTCTTCAAATAGACATAGCCGAGCATGGCACTGCAGATTGTACAATAAAGTATGATGAGAAGACCAATAATATTAAGATAGGGGAAGATATGAAAATAAGAGGAAGCCCGGGGAGCTGTCTTGCAATAGACAATCAGGGATATATGCTGAGGATAAATAATAACTGCCTGAGGAAAGAATTTGAGATTTCATGCAATACTGGAGCCGGAAATTTTGTTACATCAATTGTTTATCAGAGAGGAACCGGCGGAACACTTTTTGTAATGCCTGAGAGCCACTCGGCTGCTTCTCTTGGCGCAACAAAAGAAACAGCAACTGGAGACTGCTTCAAGACAGAGACAAGCTGCGATTATGAGGGAAGTTTATGGGCTACGCTCGCATTGCAGAATATGAAAGAGAGCACTATGAGATTCAATCCATATCTTCTTGCTCTTGCAGAAGACAATGCAAGATATTTCCCAAGCGCATTCCTTTACATATTAACAGGAGGAGACGAACAGTATAACATAATAGTCCAGGAGCAGGAACAGGGGAAGTTCTGGGAAATGACTGGAACGAAAGAAGGAAGATTCTATGACACAAGCCTTGCAATGCTCGCGCTCTCCGGAAAGAATGCGGCTGAACTGGACAATGCAAAGAGTTATCTTCTTAGTGTGCAGACAAATGATGGGTGCTGGAATAATAACAACATAAGGGACACAGCATTTATACTTTATTCAGGATGGTCAAAGTCAGTACAGGGAGTTACTCCAAATACGCCTACTGCGTGCGAGCCTCAGTTCTCATGCGAGAAAGGATATCTCTGCTCAAGCTCAGGAGGACAGGTGCTTTATGATTATGCCTGCAATAGCGCAGGAGAGTTGTGCTGTTCAATAAAAGTTGGCGAACAGCCATGCAGCCAAAAAGGAGGGCTTATATGCACATCCACCCAGACTTGCCAGGGAGGAGTAATTGAGTCCGCTTCTGATGGTTCATGCTGCGTAGGGGGCTCCTGCATTGAGATGCAAACGCCGCAGGAAGACACATGCACATCAGCCGGAGGGACATGCGCAGGAATGTGTGAAGAAGGTGAAGAGGAAAGCATGATTGAAACGTGCTCAAGCTCTGAACATATATGCTGCATGAAGAAGGGCTCATCTCTTTGGATTTGGATTATACTGCTCCTAATTTTGATAGGGCTCGTTGTTGCCGGGATAATATACAGAGACAAAGTAAAGATATGGTGGTTTAAGACTGTCGAATTTGTAAAAGTGAAGATGCTGAAGAAAAAGGGAGCAGTGCCTGCAACGCCACAGAGAACGCCAATGCCTCAGCAGAGAGCTGGAGCACCATATGCGCCATATGGAAGACCTATGCTGCCGCCTGCGCAAAGAGCACCCATTGCGAGGCCAATGGCAAGACCTCCAGTAAAATCGAGAGATAAGGAAATGGAAGATGCTTTGAGAAAGTTGAGGGAAATGAGCAAATAAGTTCATAAGGCATATTGCACAACAATAATTCTTAAATAACAATTTTGTCAATAAAAGGCATGAGAATAAGAATAAAGAAGAGAGGTTTCTTACTGGACAAAAAGATAGATTCAAATGCAAGAATAGATGAGATAGTCATAAAAGAGAGCCTTCTTGATAGAAATGATGAGGTTATATCCATTTTCTTGAGAGGGGATAAATCTTCAGGAATAATAAGCCTCGGAGAGGAAGAGGCTGAGAGGCTCATCAGCTCATTGAGAAATAATATAAAACTTGTAAGTAAAATAAAAAAGATAAAAGGATAGAACAGCAAATTTATATAATTAAGATATCTCAACCAAACATGAACAAGACACTATTAATATGCGCCTGCCTGGTCCTCTTATTCTGTATTCAGGGAGCGCTTGCGATAACTACCGACATAAAAGAAGAATATCTGCAGGGAGAGACAGTTGCAACTGAGATAAAAGGAAATGTCATTGGAGCGATTAGCAGCAGCAATGTGGAACTAAGAAGAGGGCACGTGCTTGTCCCGATGGAGTTTGAATTAAGAAAACTTGGCGAGGAGTATTTCTTATGGTTTATAACTCCAAAGAATGAGGAGAATTACACTTTGATTATAAAGAATATCCCTTCAACGGTTTCCGGACAGATTGAAGATGTAACTTACACAAAGAATTTCTCAACGTCCGCAAATTTGAGCGAGTACACTATAAAGCCAGGTTTTGTGTATACGAGCGGAGATTTTGATATAGCGATAACCCTTAATGAGGATGAAGACAAAGAAATAAACACAGATTTTCTTGAAGAAACAGACAGAATTATAATATTAAAGCCTGGGGAGAATACAATTACATTTTCTGCTGAGGAGATAAATGAGACTGGAATGTACAATCTCTCAATTGAGGAGTTTATTCTGCCTGTTTATTTTAAACTGAACAGAACAGTGAATAATATATTTGTTAATGAGAGTGGAGAAGATAATAATTTGACTAATGAGAATGCATCAAAGCTTATAGAAAATATAACTGAGGAAATCAATGTGACTGAAAATGAAAGCAGTGCGATAAACCAGGAGAGAGCGAAGTATCATTGCTACGAATTCCCGGGAAAGATATGTGAGGCAAATCAGATTTGCTCCGGACAGACGATAACCAGCTCTGACGGCGCATGCTGCGTCAATGGCAACTGCATTTCAAAGAACGGCGGAGGAGGAAGCTACGCCTGGATAGGATACCTTATCGCTGCAATTGTGATAATTGCAGGGATATTTATTTATCTCAGATATAGAAAAATAAAGGAAGAAAAGAACCCCCTTGCAAAGAGAGTTCAGAATATAGAAAATAAAAGGAATTAATTATTTCTTTTTAGGATTCTTTCCCTTTTTAGATTCTTGAGGATTATCTTCCGGATTCTTATCAGTCTGGGGTTTTACTGGCTTTACCAATTCGGCAAAAGCTTCCGGGGCAGACTCTCTCAGTTTTTTGGCAAAAAGATTTCTCTCAAACATAGCCCTCTTTGTTATTGCATCATAATCGTGGAGCCTTGAAACAAGCCTGTTCCCAAGCTCATTCAACTCGAGATTTGAGAATGTAAACTTCTCGGGAGAAGTTATTTCAATGTTTGCAGGCATGTACGCAAAGATTATTCCGAAATATGTCGCAAGAGAGTTAATCTCCACATCGACATCTGCAAAAGAAGTGAATAAATCTTCTGACTCCTTGACTGGAAGGGGCTCGTGCACGGTTCTGCTGATTATTTTTATGTCTTTCTCGGCAGCCATCCTATCAAGAAGGGAATTCAATGCCTCTTTTATGTGCTCGGCAGGCCTGCCTAGAATTTCAAGTATAAGATGAACCTGCATTTTTACATCTGCCATAACAGAATATATTTAGCCATGCTTTTAAAATCTTTGTTAAAGCCTTTTGAGAGCCAGAAGAATTATTATAAAAACGGAGAGAGTTGTGAATCCATAAAGCATGAAAAGTTTAATCTTCTCGCTCTTTGTCATGAAAACATACTCTTTTTTGATTGTTTCCGCCTGATTAAGAGTTATCCTTTCATTGTCCGGTACTGGAAGAGACAGCTGAGGAGGAGAATTATCAGGAAGGGCTGTGAAGTCTTCTCCTGTTTGCTTAGAACTGGTGTTTTTTGATGAAATAGAATCATTCTCAGCTTGGATTTTATCGTCTTCGTCAGTGTCTGCGTCTTCTTTTTCGTTTTCAGATATAACAATCGATTTGCACTTTTCCGAATAGGTTGAAGAATTTGTTTTTCTCAGTCTGGCGCACAGAACGGCATTGCTTGAATCAGCAATTACGCGTATCTCGAATTCAGATTTTGAAGGAAAGACGGATTTTATATAATAGAAAGGATTTTTCCATCCGTCATTATATATTTCAGATATCGTCGTCTTTGTATTATTGTCCTGTGCAAATATCTTAACGTCACAGATATCTGAAACAGAAGCAGAAAGGGAAACTGAGAAGCTCTTGTTCATTTCAACTTTATCCGGAGAACTTAGAGTAAAGTCGAGAGCTGATGCAAATGAAATTGAGAGGATAATAACTAAGCTAATAGCCGTAAGAGTTTGAATGTGCGATTCTGCCATTTTCGTCGAATATGTATAAGCTATCTCTGTCATTATTCCATATATTATCTTTATTGTTCCAGAATATATCTGTTGAGTTGTCTTCTCCTGCGGAAGAATGAAGAGTTATTTTCTCAAAATGAATATCTCCGAATTTGTATATTTTTCTGCTTTCATCTTTCAAGAACCAGCCCTTGAGAGAAATATTATTGCAGGCATTTTCCAAAAAGACAAGTTCATTCTGCTCGTCTATGCTGGATTTGAAGCATCCGAAATTGCCTGATTTCTCCCAAATCCCTTTGGAAGCTGCAATTGCACTCCTTTCTGCTTTGTCAAAGAGCGAGAGTTCTGAATCCTGAACAAGGAACTTTGAGGCAAGCCCGAGCTCAACTATTTTCAGATTTAGATAGTCCGGAGCGTATATTCTTGCAAGGCTTCTGCTGTACTTGTCAATGCCCGTTATCTCTAAAGAGATAGTCGTATTCTCAAATTGCCTCAGAAATTGGAAGGAGAGGTTTGAACCGGGGGTCCCTTTTTCTGGGGAGTTTATGTTCAGAAGCCTCAGTGTTCTCCCGTCGGTTAATTTCAGAGTGTCTCCATCAATTACTCTTTCTATAACTGCCTCTTCTCTTTCAGAAACTGTATTTGAAGAAATTGATTTGAATACGAATACATCACATAGAATAAGCCCTGCGAGGAGAAATGCAAAAATAAAGGCATATTTCTTATCCATAAAAGAAGGAAGCGGAAGAGATTAATATAATTATTGGGAAAAGTTTTTATATTGCTTTACATAGGGAGAGTTATGGACAAAAGAGGACAGGAACTTGGTTTGCAACCAGGTTATTCTAGTGGTTCGGGCAAAAAATTAATTTGGGGAGCAGTAATTGCTATTGCGGCAGTTGCCCTCGTAGTTGGTGCATACTTTATTTTTGGAGGCAGTGGCAAAGTCGTATGGAAGGTTTATATTGAAGAAAGCCAGGGATTCAGCATAGAATATCCAAATACCTGGAAACAAGCAATAGAAGACAGCAAACTTTTCTTTTATTCCCCTTCGACTGCGAATGTGAATGTGCAGGGGATACTTAAATCAAGTTATCCGACGAAAGAAGATTTTGTGGCAAGTTTAGAGAGGCAATTCCAAACATTGAAAGATTACGAAATAACTGACAAATTAGATTTAACAATTAATGGAAGAAGCGCAACGGAAATAACTGCATCTTATGTCATATCGGATGTCAAATACTCTCAAAAGAGCATAATAATTGATTCAGAAAAGGCATATTATATGATATCTTATACTGCATGGGGCGGAGCTTATGATAAATATCTCTCAATTTATGAGCATATGAGAGATAGTTTTAGGCTTGGCTCCTCTAGTGGGACATCGACTTCTGTAAGTGAAAAAGCACCCGCTGCGGCGCCAAATATTCCGACAGAAACAGAACAGAATCTGGAAGTAACAAGCGAGGACTTTATTGCATTGAATTTGAAAGCAACAGATTTGCCTTCAGGTTTCACAATATCTAATTCTGAAACAGATTATTATGAAGATGTCTATTTATTCTCCGAGAAAGATTATCAAAAATTCATTGATGCGGGATGGGAAAGGGCGCACAAGATAAAGTACTATCATAAGACAGATTCAGTT
>JBFYLR010000018.1:0-2754 GCA_041305305.1 Nanobdellota archaeon | reverse complement strand
ATCTCTCAATGAGAAGGAAGAATGTGAAGGCGATTCTTGAGAGAGTTCTAAAGAAGCTTGAGAATGCAACAGGCGGAGGACATAGGGACGCGGTTGGAGCAAGAATAAAGACAGAAGACCTGGATAAATTTATAAAAGAGTTTGAAGAAGAGATTTGAAATGAATTCGAAAATACCTCTTCATGTTTCAATCATTCCTGACGGGAATCGCAGATGGGCAAAATCAAAAGGGCTTATTGCAAGCGAGGGGCACAGGAGAGCGGGAAGTTATGAGCACATGAAAGATTTGTTTGAGAGTGCGAGAGATATGGGGATAAAATATCTCTCTTTCTGGGGTTTTTCAACTGAGAATTGGAAGAGGGACAAGAAAGAAATTGATGAACTATTCAGTCTTATTTCGAAAGCGGTGAAAGAGTGGAGGAAGGAGGCGGCTAAAAACAAAATAAGGTTCAGGCATATAGGAAGAAGAGACAGGCTGCCAAAAGAAATTGTAAAAGAGCTTGAATCTCTGGAAGAAGAGACAAAGGAATTTTCTGATTTTAATGTTCAGTTATGCCTTGATTATGGGGGGAGGGATGAGATAATAAGGGCAATGAATAAAATAATTAATTCCGGGATAAAAGAAGTTGATGAATCCAGCTTCTCAAAGTTTCTTGATACGGATTCTGTTCCGGAGCCCGATTTAGTCATAAGAACTTCAGGGGAGATAAGAACATCGGGATTCATGCCTTTCCAGTCAGTTTATTCAGAGCTTTATTTTACGGATTTACATTTTCCTGATTTTGATTCGTGCGAGCTTAGGAAAGCAGTTGAAGAATTTGGGAAGAGGAAGAGGAATTTCGGGAAGTAATTATCTGACCATGAAAAAGAAAGAGGTTAGCAGAAAAGAGAAGCAGGTATGGACCATTTTAGCTGAGAAATCTCTTGAGAAGATGTGGGCAAACAAGAAAGATGATAAAGTCTGGAGCAAATATCTTTAATGGAACAAGGAGATTTGTTACTTGTACCATTTCCATTCTCAGATCAGTCGGGAAGAAGAAAGAAGTTTAGAATGTTCTATTGCTCTTGCGCCTATCTTCCTGCAATTCTTTAATAATGTCTGCTGCAGTTTCTTTTTTCTTGAGGTATTGTTTTAATGAGCCTGCAGATGAAACCTCTTTTATTCTTTGTTTGTTCATATTTTCTTTAATAATTATGGATACTTAATTATTGTGATTAGTAATTTGCTAAAATAATTAGATTTAAAGATTGTAAAACTATCTTTATCCCATTTTTCTTTTGATAAAGAAAAAGGTTTAAAAACAGCCTGATTTTTGATTTTATATGCAGATTGAACAATTGCTTAGAAGCGTTGCAATACCAAAATTGTAAACCTATTTGCAATTATCTTTCTTTTTATTCTATTTAAAATGGCTGAAGACAAAAGATTAATTGATGCGTATTCGCTTAAGAAGAGCGGGAAGATAGACGGAGTTAAAATTGAGGGATATGATTTTGACGAAGGGATTGATTATTCCAAGATTATAAAAAGTTACAAAGGAGCAGGATTTCAGGCGAGCCAGTTTTCTCAGGCTGTTGAGGTTGTTAACAATATGATAAACAGCAAGGCGAAGATATTCCTAGGATATACTTCAAATATGGTGAGCTCGGGCAACAGGGATATAATTCGATATCTTGCAAAGCATAAGAAAGTGCATGTTCTTGTGACAACGGCTGGAGGGATTGAAGAGGATATTATGAAGTGCATTGGGGATTTCAAATTAGGATGTTTCAGGGCCAAAGGTTCTGAACTTTATGAAAAAGGGATTAATAGAATTGGAAATATATTCGTTGGAAATGATTTATATGTTAAATTGGAGGAGTTTATACAGCCGATACTGCAGGAGTTCTATGACAAACAGAAAAAGACGGGAAAATTTGCAACTCCCTCTGATTTGATATGGAAATTCGGGGAGAGGATAAATGACGAGAGGAGCATATATTATTGGGCTTTCAGGAATAAAATACCCGTTTATTCTCCTGCAATAACTGACGGGGCAATAGGAGGCAATGTATATTATTTCAAATCAAAGCATCCCGATTTTGTTTTGGATATGGCGGGGGATTGCAAGAGGTTGAATGATGAAACGGTGGGATTGGATAAATCCGGAGTTATTATTCTTGGGGCAGGGCTTGTGAAGCATGCTATACTTGAGGCGAACATATTCAGGAACGGGGCGGATTATGCAGTCTATATTAATACTTCTCAGGAATTTGACGGGAGCGACTCAGGAGCATTGCCTGAGGAGGCAGTTTCATGGGGGAAATTAAAGCAGGACACTCAGAGCGTGAAGGTTTTTGCAGATGCGACTCTTGTCTTTCCTCTCTTGGTATCTGAGAGTTTTGCCCTCAATAATGTTTAAATAATCTTAAAATCCTATTATTATATTAGCATAAGTTAAAAATGAGGCTTGATATAAACATTGAAAAGAGGCAGGTTATTGTGTTAGTTTTAATCGGGCTCTTTGCGATTGGAATTGCAGGAGTTTATGCATACAACCCCTCTGTTTTTGGGCATTCTCCGGGAGAGCTGGACTGGACTCAGATTATAGAGTCAAATGTTTTAATTAATGGGAAGTTAGGCGTTGGAACAAGTGTTCCAGGAGCCAAGATTCATATAAATGGAACAGGATATGCAGGGATGTTTGTTGAGAATTCAGGAAAGAAATTCTCTTTTTATGCGAATAATGCAGGAAATCTTGTAATCGGAGATGAA
>JBFYLR010000017.1:0-11692 GCA_041305305.1 Nanobdellota archaeon | reverse complement strand
GACTCCCTTCTTGAATATCTTTCAAGCGAGCAATTCCTTAGAGATGCAATAATAGAATTAATGATAGAACTTGAGGCATACAACCTTCATGAAGTTGTGCTCAATAATGATGATTTGCCAATAATTGAGATTCACATAGGCAGCATTGTTTATGGGGTGGAGATAGTAGACGGAGATATATTGGTTACAGATGGGGAAATTTCGGGAGAAGATATAGTCATAACAACAACAAGGGATGAGCTTGAAGACATAGTCTTTTCTGAAGATCCTAAGGCAGTGATTGTAGACTCATTCAACAGCGGGAGGTCGAATGTGGAGTTAGTACCCGGGCGCGGAGAATTGGTGATGAAAGGATATCTTCAGATATATAATGAACTTTATGGCACCGGCATAACTGGGAGTGTAATAAGAATCTTCTTATAATTCTGCATCCGAAACTAGTTGCATACTTATATTTTTAAATCCTAAAATCTAATCCAATTCATGAAAGAAGATAAACTGCGCGGCAACAAGGCAGTCATCATTGCATTTGTTATTGTAGGAATTATTGCCGTTGCAGGTTTGTATCTTATGTTCATTCCGGCGCCAGTTGCTTCTGATTCAACTGAAGAGCTTGCAATATGCCTTACTGAAAAAGGAATTAAGATGTATGGTTCAATATACTGCCCTCATTGCACCGCTCAAAAAGAGCTTTTTGGGGAGGCATTCCCTCTCGTGAACTACATTGAATGCTCGAACTCAGAAAATTCTATCTTGTGCGCGGGCTTGTCCGGAGTTCCTGCCTGGGATATCGGAGGAGATATTTATTACGGGAAGCAGGAGCTTTCAAAACTTAAAGAATTAAGCGGCTGTTAACTGCAGTCAGGCAACAACATCAATCTTCGGCTCAATTCCAGCGTATCTCGAATATGCCCTCATCTGAGCTCTAAGAACATAAGCCCTTACATCTGCCCTTTTTGCAATAAATTCTTCTTTCTTGCTTTTTTGCACAACATCCTGCCTCGCATAAATCTCTCTCGCCTTTGCTATCTCTCTGCTTCTTTCAATCTGATTAAATGTTAATTCCGGCATTAAATTCTGTAATCTGAGAACTATTTAATTTTACTTCAGCTTCGTCTGCCCGTCAAGAGCAGTTCCTATATCCGGAACGTCGGGTATATCGTCGTCGCTCGGCACTTTAACAACATCTGCAACTTTATCTCCTTCCTTAAGCTTTACAATATGGACTCCCTGTGTTGCTCTGCTCATTACTCTTATGTCCTTGACCTTTACTCTTATCACCATGCCCTTTGTTGTTGTAACAATTACAGAATCTTTGTCATAAACTGAAAGCGCCCCTATAACTTGCCCCGTTCTCTCGCTGACATCCAAACTAATTACTCCTTTTGCTCCTCTTCCCGTCTTTCTGTAATCTTCAAGCATAGACCGCTTCCCAAATCCTTTAGCGCTCACAGTAAGTATTGTTACCTTTCCGTCTTTCAAAGGCAGGCTCTCAAGAGATACAACTTCATCTCCTGCTTTCATCTCAGCGCCCTTCACTCCATAACTTGCCCTGCTCATTGGGCGCACTTCATCAGAACTGAACCTTATTGCCTGTCCTTTCTTTGTGTTGATGAGCACTTCCTGCTTATCTTCTACAAATTCAACATTGATAAGCACGTCCGAGCCATCTGCAGGCAGATTAATTATTCTTACTCCTGTGCTTCTTGGTTTTGACACAAGTTTCAATGGAAGCTTCTTAACTATTCCAAGCTTTGTGACAAACATAAGATATCCGAGCTCGAAATTCTTTATAGCCATTACATTTGCAACTGTTTCATCTCTCAAACTCAGCATGTTAACAATAGCTTTCCCCTTGCTCTGCCTTTCTGCAGCAGGAACATCATTCGCCTTGAGCCAATAGACTCTTCCTCTTGAAGTGAAGAACAATAGATAGTCATGCGTGGAGCATACAATCATCTTCTTTACGATATCTTCTTCCTTCATTTCACCTCCGGATACTCCGGCGCCTCCTCTCTTCTGCTCTTTGTAAGCCTTGACATCCACCCTCTTTATGTATCCTCCTTCAGTCATCATTACAACAACATCCTTCTTCTCAATAATGTCTTCTTCAGATATTTCTTCAACATTCTTAACGACTTTTGTTCTTCTCTCATCGCCGTACTTTGTCTTTATTTCAGAGACTTCCTTCTTGATTATTTTAAGTATTTCCTGCTCGTCTCCAAGAATCTTCTTAAGTTCAGAAATTATCCCCTTTAATCCTTTCTCTTCATCTTTTAGTTTAGTAGCTTCAAGATGTGTAAGCTGCTGCAGTCTGATTTCCAAAACAGCTTTAGCCTGCCTTGTAGTCAATCCAAATTTCTTCATTAATCCTTCATGGGCAGCAGAAGCATTATCTGCCTTCTTTATGTAATCAACAATCTTGTCAATATCCTTCAGAGCCAACAGCAAACCAGAAACAATCTCTATCCTCTCCTCAGCCTTCATCAAATCAAACTTGCTTCTCTTTCTTACAATAACCTGTCTGTATTTTACATATTCCGATATGAAATCCTTCAAATTCAAGACTCTTGGTTTCTTGTCAACAAGGGCAATCATATTTGCATCAAAATTCTGCTGGACATTTGTCAGCTTGTATAATTTATTCAAAGTATACTTCGGGTCAACTCCTTTTCTAAGCTCAATTACAACTCTTACTTTGCCCTTCGCTGATTCATCTCTAATATCCCAGATGTCCGGGAACTTTTTCTCAGAAGCTAATTTTGCAATGTTCTTGACTAAATCTGCCTTGTTAACTTGATAAGGCAGCTCTGTCAGAACAATTGTAGGCTTTCCTTTATGCTCTTCTTCTGAAATCCTTGAACGGACAATGAGCTTTCCTTTTCCATTCTTGTACATATCCTTAATTCCAGAGCCCATTACAATTCCTCCTGTTGGGAAGTCAGGGGCCCTTACAATCTCGCACAATTCGTCAATTGTTATGCCTGGCTTATTTATATAGGCAGTAATCGCCTCGCAAACTTCTGTAAGATTATGAGGGGGTATATTTGTTGCCATTCCGACTGCAATTCCTGTCGCGCCGTTAATAAGCAAATTAGGCAGTTTTGCGGGCAGGGTATCCGGTTCTTTCAACGAGTTGTCAAAATTAGGATTCATCTTTACCGTTTCTTTATCGATATCTCCCAGCAGTTCTCCTGATATCTTGCTCAATTTGGCTTCAGTATATCTGGACGCAGCAGGAGAATCTCCATCCATTGAGCCAAAATTACCCTGTCCATGAACAAGAGGATATCTTAATGAAAAGTCCTGCGCAAGTCTGACCATTGAATCATAAATAGCTAAGTCTCCGTGGGGATGGAACTTACCCATCGTCTCCCCTACGATTCTTGCAGATTTCATTGTGGGCTTCGAAGGGTCAAGCCCGAGAATATGCATTGCATAAAGTATTCTTCTATGAACTGGCTTTAGTCCATCTTCAATAAAAGGCAGAGCTCTGTCAACAATGACTGACATTGCGTAGTCTATGAATGCCTGCTCCATCTCCTCAGTTATTTCAACGCCCTCTACTCCCTTCTCAATCATATTTTTCTCTCTTCTTTTCTCTTCAGCAACAGCTGCCTTCGCATCAACCACATTTTCATGCTTTACCTTATCTTCTTCTGTTTTGTTCGGTGTCATTTTTGTTCTCTGACAAAAATTCTAGTTCTTGTCATTTTCTTTTCTTGTCCTCCTTTTCTGGAGTTATATCTTCCTTCTCAGGGAATATGCTGTTTTCATATCCACAATCCTTGCAGCTCCACATTCCCGTCAATCCCCCTGTTACCATCATGACATCCTCCCCTCCGCATCTTGGGCATGTTTTTCTTCCCATTATGCTGCTTCCTCTCCAAATATCAATCTATATTGAGCACGAGCATCTAGTTCAAGAAGCCTAATATCCCACCTTGATAATCTCTCTTCTCCGCCAATCCTAAATCCTTCTCTTTCAGCTCTAATTCTAAGACTGCATAGCCTGTTGTTTATTCCGTCGCATATATCTTTCCTCATATTGGCGTCCTCAACTTCTTCAGCCAAGGCTATTCCATTTCTCAAAACTATTTCATATTGCATTGTATAGTTTATTTTAGTCATCTTAAATATCAATTTGAGCCTCGTGAGCTCTCTCCGCTATGAATTTTCTTCTTTCTTCTACGTCTTCTCCCATCAGTCTTGAGAATGTTTCATCTGCTATTGCAGCATCCTCAATAATTACTTTCTTCAATAATCTTGTGCTGGGTTTCATTGTTGTTTCCCATAATTGCTCCGGATTCATCTCTCCAAGTCCTTTGAACCTTTGCACATCAACATTTCCACCCATTTGTTTTATGAGATCTTTCAATTCATCATCTGAATAAACATAGTGGTCTCCTCTCTTTCTTATTCTATAGAGAGGCGAAACCGCAATGTACAAGTTCCCGCTTTCAATGAGTTTTGGCATGAACCTGAAGAAGAAAGTCAGCAATAGTGTCCTGATGTGCGCACCATCGACATCTGCATCAGTCATGATTATTATTCTGGAATATCTTAAGTTCTCTATTTTAAACTGATCGCCTATTCCGGTTCCAACCGCAGTGATTAAATTTGAAATCTCTTCATTTGAGAATACTTTTACCGGGTTTGCCTTTTCTACATTGAGTATTTTACCTTTCAACGGCAATATCGCCTGAAACTCCTTATTTCTTGCCTGCTTCGCCGAACCTCCTGCAGAATCTCCCTCTACAAGATACAATTCTGTTTCTTCCGCTTTGCTCTTTGAACAGTCGGCTAATTTGCCCGGCAGTCCTGCAAATCCGAATGCACTCTTTCTTCTTACAAGCTCCTTCGCCTTCTTTGCTGCATTTCTCGCCCTCTGTGTCTCCAATGCCTTGTTTACAACTGACTTTGCAACAGCAGGGTTTTCCTCAAAGAACTCAGTCAGAGCCGCCATGGTTATACTGTCAACAACTCCCTTTATCTCGGAATTTCCTAGCTTAGTCTTTGTCTGCCCTTCAAATTGAGGCTCCGGAACCTTTGTAGATATAATCGCTGTCAAACCCTCTCTTACGTCATCTCCTGAGAGATTTTCTTTCATCAGTTTGTTCTTTGTTCCGTAGTCGTTTATCGCTCTTGTCAGGGCTGTTCTGAATCCTGCGACGTGAGTACCGCCTTCAACCGTATTTATTGTGTTTACAAAACTAAGTACATTTTCCTGATACCCGCTGTTATACTGCACAGCAACTTCTGCAACAAGCCCATTCTGCTCTTTTAAGAAATAAACCGGCTTATGCAATGGTTCTTTGGATTTATTTACCCATTTTATAAATTCAATGAGTCCTCCCTCATAATGGAATGTCTCTTTCTTCTTTGACTCTTCTTCTTCAAGAACAATCTTCACTCCTTTATTCAGAAAAGCAACTTCTCTCAATCTAGTTTGGAGAGTCGAGAAATCAAACTGTATAGTTGAGAATATAGTATTGTCCGGGAAGAAGGTTATCTCTGTTCCAGTGTCCTCTTTGTCGCATGTGCCTGCAACTTTAACATCATATTGCGGTTTCCCAATCTTGTATTCCTGCTGGTAAATCTTTCCATTTCTTTTTACTCTTACTTTCATATTCTTTGAAAGTGCAGCAACTACCGAGATACCTACTCCGTGCAATCCTCCTGAAACTTTATAGCTTCCTTTTTCAAACTTCCCTCCAGCATGAAGTTTTGTAACAACAATCTCCAAAGCAGGCTTTTTGTATATCGGATGAGGGTCAACAGGAATTCCCCTCCCATTATCTACTACCGTAACGCTCCCGTTTTTGTTTATTGTGACATAAATAACATCGCAATATCCCGCCATTGCTTCATCAACGGAATTGTCAACAACTTCGTAAACTAAATGATGCAATCCAGGCTTTCCCGTGCTTCCAATATACATCGCAGGGCGGTGCCTTACGCCTTCAAGCCCCTCAAGCACCTTTATGTGCTCAGAACCGTATGATTTTGCTTTTTCTTCACCTGTTTTTCCAGCCATCTTGATTATTTGATAAATTTTTCCTAATTTTCTTACCCTAAAAAATCAGTCTTGCTTTATAAACTTTGCTATGATAAAATCAATTTTATCGTCGGTGAAAGTAGTTTTTAAGAATTTTGACAAGAATTATCCTATAAATTTACAATGTGCAAACCTTGCAAGAAAGGTTGCTTCAGCAGCTTCAATTTCCTGAAGTCTCTTCTCAACAGCGCCCATTTTCTCAGGATCTGGCTCTCTATCAAGCACCTCTGGATGTTCTGCAACGTATTGATTAACAAATTTCATGAAATCTGTGCCTCCCCTATATTGTTCATCTGCCATAAATAATAATAATCTAACAACTTTAAAAATATTTAGCAACCAGAATACAACTTATTTCTTCTTCTCTTTTGCGGCGTCTTTCTTGCTCTCTGCTTCCTTTCTCTCTTCTGAAGCCTTTGCTCTTTCTCCAGCTCTT
Organism: Nanobdellota archaeon; assembly: GCA_041305305.1. Classification (GTDB taxonomy): domain Archaea; phylum Nanobdellota; class Nanobdellia; order Pacearchaeales; family GW2011-AR1; genus JAOAJC01. Next base: position 5,198 of record JBFYLR010000017.1, on the reverse strand, counting down.
ACAACTGATGCGGCAGACTTTTCCTTTGATATTCTGTAAGCCTCTGTCCACTTAAGCTTCTTTTTATCTCTCTTCAGCTTTCGGGCGTTCTTCCTGCACTTGCTTGAGCAGTAAAAGTTAGTATTGCCGTCATTTGTAATAAAATGAATTCCTTTGTAAGGGGCTTCTTCCTTTCCGCAGAATACGCACTTTGTCATATATATTCAAAACAACAATTAAGTTGTTCTCAGCCTCCTGTTTTCTCTTATTCTTCTAGCTTCAATTTCACTCTCTCTTAATGTGACTAAATCTCCTATTTTTATCGGTCCCTTTACATTCCTTCTCATTTCCTTTCCAGAATTCTTCCCCTCTAAAACAGTTATATTTACCTGGGTTACTTCCCCTCTAGCTCCTGTCCTGCCGACTATCGTGTCAATTCTCGCGTTTACTGGACCTTCAGAGCTGAATCTGCTCGACATGTTTCCAGTTGGAGCTTTACCTTCTGTGGTATTGTCTTTTATACGCTGTTTTCCTCCGCCGCCCATTGTAGTTAGTTAGAAGCCTGTTTTTTAATTTGAGCGATATCAGGATCAGCGTCGCCTGCAGTTATTACAGCAACAGAAGAAGTGTTTACCTTAATTCCAGCAGCGATTCCAAGCTTCTGCTTTGAATCAACTTCGACGCAAGGTATTCCTTTCTCTTTTGCAATAGCTGATAAATGAGCAACAATCTCTTTTGGCTCAACATCTTTTGCAAAAACAACGAGTTTGGCTACACCGAGCTCTATGGCTTTGGTAACTTCATTCGTTCCTTTGTCTATTTTTCCTGTTTTTCTTGCTGTTTCGACGATGTTGTAGAAGTCCATTATGGCCTCCGTAAAACCTTAACTTCTTGTGAAGTTCAGGGGACAGAGAATTTTTAATTCTCTGTATTTAATTTACCTCATCAGTTAATATTTGTTAAAATTGGTGCTTTATAAATGTTTTTATGAATTATCTCCAGGTCACAACTACCTCATCAGTTCTTTCTCTCGGTGAGATATCCACTTTTTCAGCAGTTTCCTTTATTCCAGAATTAAACATTATCTCTCCCGTGTATGCAATCATTCCAGCATTGTCTACAAGCAAGCTTCTCTCAGGGCAGAAGAACTTCGCACCACGCTCCTCGCACATTATCCTGCACATCTCCTGCAGTCTAGAGTTGCAAGCAACTCCTCCTCCTAACACCAGTTCTGTCTTTCCCGTGTGTGCCATTGCCCTTTCTGCAGCTTCTACAAGCATCGGGAAAGCAGTCTCCTGAAGTGAGAATGCCAAATTTTCTACTTTCTCCCCTTTGTCAAAGAGCTGCTGCAGTTTTGTCTGCATTCCAGAGAAAGAAACATCCATTCCTTTTATTGAATAAGGTAGTTCTATATACTTTCCAGTTTTTGCAGCAATTTCCATCTTTGGTCCTCCCGGGAAAGGCATCCCAAAATACCTTGCAACTTTATCTATGAAATTCCCAACACCAATATCGAGCGTCTCTCCAAAAATTCTGTATTTTCCTGCCGCAAAAGCAATAATCTGAGTATTAGCTCCAGAAGCATAAAGCAAGACAGGGTCATGCGCTCCGACACTTCTCCCAATTTCAAGATGAGCAATGCAATGATTCACAGGAACAATCGGCACATTGAGCTTTTTTGCTTTCTCCTTTGCAAAATGAAGCCCAGCAATCAAACAAGGAGACAACCCCGGAGCATTTGATAATGCAATCGCATCAACATCTTTCTCGGAAATTCCAGCTTTTCCAAGCGCTTCTTTCCAAAGTCTCTCAGAGACTTCTTTATGATGCTTCGCGCTCTCCATAGGAATAATCCCTCCAGAGGCAGGAACATACATGTCTTTGACATTTGCAAGAATTTTTCCCTTGTTAACAACACCAACTCCGAAGGTGTGAGCTGTGCATTCGATTCCGATTATCATGTCAATAAATCTCAAAAATGATTTATAAAGTTATAGAAAAAAGAGATTAATGGGCTCCTTGCAGCCCATTAACTTTGAAAATTAAATTAAAAAGCGCCGTGATGCGTTAAATTAAAGATGAAGCAAGAAATCTTACTTCTTCTTCTTTCTTCCGCCTCTTGCCATTTTAGCTTCACATACATTTCCCTTTCCGTCAACATAGTAAAGATAACCTGGTTTTCTTGTTACAGCGTTTTTTACAAGTATTGTTCCCATTTAACACCTCCTTTTAGTTGAAAATTTGTTAACTACTTTTAATCGACGGCATATTTAAATCTTTCTCTTTGTCGTCGGAAAAATCAATCAGGCGCATTTTCTCTTGAAAAATGCCTCTTTAGTATGCTTCGCAAAGAATCTCTTGGAGTCACAGTTCCTTTAAGATGTCTCTCATAATAATTTCCAAACTCTTTTCCAAATCTTGAAGGATTGGCATATTCATAATAATCGCAAAGCAATGCCATTATTGCAAAAGTATGCCTTTTTCCGTGCCCTTCGCCAAGAGATATCATCATGCTGTCACCATAATTTGCGATAGCATAGTTAACAATTGTATCCGGGTCGCGCATTCTATCCAGATTTCTCAGGAGTATCTCTGAAGGTTTTGGCTCTACTGGTTTTCTTGCTTCGTTTTCAAGATTTTTTATCATTCTCCTGCTCCTCCGCTTTCCGCATATTCCTTCTTTTTCAGGTGGACTATCTTTCTGTTCTCTCTTTGCGCCTCATATTCTCTCCCAAGATTTAACAAGAAGACTCCAAATCCCGAAACAGCCGAAGAATCAATAAAATATCTTTTAGTTTTTATCCCAACAACCTTTTTCTCATCTCCGATAAAGCGCATGTCCCCGTCTTCTCTCCTTAATATGTCCACTACTGCTTTTCCTGAATAAACTCTTCCCAAATGCGCTGCTAGCCCTTTTGAGCCATTCACAGGCTCAAAGAACAGCCCCTCTGAGTGAGGATTATATCTCAAATAGTAAGCTTCTCTGGTTTTTCCCATATTCTTTTAGGCTTCGTAATGGGTATTTAAACCATTGCTGAAATGCACCATATAATTCAATTCAGGGTCTTCTGATTCCCTGTATTGCTTTTTTTGGTTTGCTATTTCTTCAGCCAGTCTTATCTCTGCCAGGCCAGCCTCTGCTGTCGTATTTGCTCTCATTTCTTGTGTTTCTCCTTTCATTTTTGTATTTCCTGAAAGCCAAATCCGTTCCAAACTTAATAGAAAAGTAAATTCCCTGTAAAGCCCAGAAGCGGATATTGACTTTACAGTTTAGTGGATGAGTGCAGCTAGGACTGCAATTGAATACTTGCATACTCCATTCCATCTAGCTGCGTTCATAAGATAATGACCTATCTCAAGTTTATAAGATTTATTGTTTTTCATCCTTTGAGTATATTCTTCTCTGGAACCCCGAGTTTAATGGCATAAACATTATAGTTATATCTTCATCCATTTTCTTGTAAACTCTCATCATAAGCTTTGTCATCTCATCAAATAATCTCTGCTCAAATACTGGAGGATAGCATATAAAGAAATAAGCCTCCGCCGCGCTCCTCTCATTATCAGGACTAGTGTCTCCGGGATTATACCAGACTTCTTTTACTCTTTGAGGATGCCTCTTCGCAAGCTCAACAACAAGCAATTCAATTTTTGCTCTTTTCTGTTCATCCATTCTTGAAAATATCAATTATCTTCTTATTCCTTGCATTTATTGGAACCTCTATCAGCCTCGCAAAATCATTCTTCGGAACTACATATTTCTTGAATGGGCTTACTATTTTCCATTCAACTACATTATTCTTCTCATCAAGCCATAATGCTAAAAACTTAAAGAAAACAAACCAGGAATGGATTGCCCATCGTCCTCTTCTGTCAAAAAGAAGATTATCGCAGTTTTTTGTTCTGAACATCAATCCGAGCCCCTGCTCGGGAAGTGAAAGTTCTCTCACCTTAACATCAAACTTCTTTCCCTTAAAACCAACCTTTATGTTTCTCACTTTTCCACCCCTTCAATTCCAGAAATTTATCATGCAGAATTTTCACATTATCCTCACACACCCAGTCATGCTGTCGGAATCCTCCTCCGAAAGTCTTTGGAACATGCATTAATTCGTGTATTATTGTCTTGTCCTGGTCTTCCTTTGAGAGCTTGTCAAATCTTTCCAGGAATTCAATGGTATAGAACGCCTTTGTTCCCATTGCCATCTGCATAACTTTTCCAAGAGCATGAACTCTTGCAATTGTCCTCTTTGTGCTGCTTCCAAAACTCCTCAGGCATCCGACTCTTCCTATATCAATATAATTCATTCCAAGAGTTTTTACAATATCATTCATCCTCTCTTTTAAGTCCGGCGCCTCTTCGTATTTCATGATTAAACAAGAAGTTTCAATGTTTTAAAGATTATTAAGGATTAGTTTGAGATAAAAGTTCATCTATTTCTGTTCTTAAATAAAGATAATCAAGCTGGTTCTCAAATGAAAATAACTTGTAAAAAGTGCATGGGCAATATTTCTCCCGATATTTCTTTGCAATGAACTGAAAAATATCATTTCTATCTCTCTCAAATTTTGCATCCTCTAACCCCTCTTCAAGAAGTGCAATATCTCTCCTGACTTCATTGAGATAACTATTTGGTGCATAGTCGCTGTTTATCCAGGAAGAAACCCCTGTTAATTTTGCAGCAAGTAATTCAAGCCCATTTAAACATCTTCCAATTAATGTCTCGCTCTCCATATAACCGGCTTACAGAACCTCAAAAGTCCAGTTCCCTCTCATATCTTTTCCCTGGAATTCAATCCTGCTCGCAGGAACGCCTATTTGCCTTGAGATATATGCTTTGACAACGGTTCCCGCATCAGAATCCTCTGGATAACCCAACTTCAGCAGATAACGATTATTCCCGAAATGCTCCCAGCTGTCTTTCGAAGAATTAAACACCACTTTAACTGTTATTTTTAGCCCCATTTTACTTTTCAGTTTTTACCTCGATAACCTTATCCCTTGATGTCGGATTCTTTATTTTAATATTTTTGTATGATGTACTTAACTCCTTTGAAAGCATATTAATCACACGAATGTTTGCTTTATTATCTTCAGCAGGCTCTCTGACAGAAACCTTGTATTCATTTTCCCCGATTTTCTCAACTCTCTCTTCATTGGAATTTGGCTTTACCTTAACTTTTAGAATCATCCTTACCTCGTAACTATTTCTATTCCA
>JBFYLR010000016.1:0-2879 GCA_041305305.1 Nanobdellota archaeon | reverse complement strand
TTTCCCAAGCCTCTCCATATTTTTTCATCACTTCTCTTAATTGCTTTATATCAATCATATCCTCATCCCCTGAACTTATCCACAATTCTCTTCACGTCCCTCAAATCCGGCACAATAAATTCGGGCTCTGCTCTTACTATCTCTTCTCTTGAGTCCCATGCGCATCTCCCGCTGATAATTATGTTGTGCAGCCCTAATTTCTTAGCTAGTTTCACATCTGCTGCCCTGTCCCCGACATAGACTGCTTCATTCGGGCGGATTCCATTCATCTTCAGATAAGTCGTTATGAATTTTCCCTTGTCTGCAAATTCATCTGTGCAATGAACCTCTGCAAAATACTTTCGTATTCCCAAATGCTTCAGAACTGGATAGACAAATCCTGAGAGGGAGTTTGTAACGAGAATTCTTCTGTGGTGTATTTCTTTTATCATTCCAATATCATGGCATTTTTTTATTCCATTTACTCTGCCGACCACATCTTTCATTATGCTTCTTCTTACGAACCATCTTGATAGGAATCCGGGTATAAATCTTCTCAGAGTATCAGAAAGATTTAATCCAAGCGCAATAGCCTTGTTTACTTCATTTCCTTTTATTCCTCTTAGGAGCAGATGCCTTGCGATTGAATTGTAATAAACTCTCTTTGAATCAACAATTGTGCCGTCAAAATCAAATATCACCAGCTTTATCATCTTCACAAATGTCTCTTATAACCTTTAATCCTTCTGCCTTTATAAAATTAACAATTTCTTCCTCAAACAAGTTCACCTGAACTTGTTTCTTGCCTTAAAGTTGGAGATAAAATCAGAATGCATCTCATGGTCCATTATCTTTCTTATTCTCCAAAAGTTCCCGCTTGTGTCCTTGTCGCTCTTCACCTTTCCAAGCACTCTTCTGTGGACATGCTCTGAGACTCCAACACTTGAATTTGACATCTCCGCTATCTTCTTTGCGCTTGGCATCATGTTTCCGATTGAATTAAACTTGAATCCTTCCTTTCCTGACTCAACAATCATCTCTCCTGCATGAACTCCCATTCCAAACATTACTCTGTCGCCGAACCTCTGGTTATGTTCATTAAGCACTCTCTCCATTGCACTTGCAACTCTTACTGCCCTCATGTAATTCTCAGGCTCATTTGTCAGGGAAGGTGCAAAAACGATTGTTTTGAACAGCTTGTCTGAATAAATCTTAGCTTTAGCATCCTTAGCCTTAACCAATGCCCTCTCCAAAGCATCAAGAGCGCTTCCCTTTGCTCTCTCAACTTCTTCCATGTTCTTTACTCTGAGGGATATGACTGAGCACTCTTCCCTCTTCCCCTCGCTGATTATATCTTTCTTGTTTGACAAATCCAGTCTGACTGGTGCCGCATAATTTGCCTGCTTTCCTCCTTCGGCAGGCGCCTTTCCATAGTAAGATTTCTTTGAAACTCTGTCATATTGATAGAATGCGAACAGCACAGCCACGCTGATAAGCATTATCCATATTATGAGATAAGACTGTCTCCAGAAGTTGAATTCTCCTTCTCTCTGAACTCCAATTGCCCCTCCAGTAAGGAATGATGTACCAAGGCTCTCCTTTGCATTTCCATCGCTGACTTCAACAATATAATTCCCGTCAGGGGCAGACAGCGCATATTTCTTTGTCTCTCCTACTTTAAGCTTCACATCCTCAACTTCGCTCGCTCCTCCAATAGAAATTTCAACAGGTTTATCATAAGGCACATTCCCGGTATTTGTAATTTGCAAGGCTCCATCAACAAGACTATAGCTTATCTCCTCAAGCTCATTGACATTGAAACTTACATTTGTCTGGATGTCATTGACTGATGCAATAACTATCCATTTTCCTGGCATGAAATTTTTCTTTATGCTCATATTATTTGCATCTCCAGATTTGACAATTGTCTCGCCGTAAACTTCTCCGTCAGGCATCACTATCTTCGCCTTTACGCTTTCTATTGCCTCTTTGTCTGCCTGGTCATACAAAAGAACACTGAATATGAAATCATTCCCAGGGTTTACTTTCTGTTCGCTTATTGCAATCTCCGCTCTCTTAACTATCTGCTTCACTCTTATCCCTGTTGCGCCGTTCCCCTCATTTGTAATTTCTCCGTTTGCATCTTTCTCATAAACTCTTGCAGTTATCTCAAAATCGCCTGAAGGCGCATTCTCAGGAACTGCCATGATTATGCTAAAATCACTCGAATCTATCTGCCTGAAAGAAGTTATATCCAGCTCATCTATTCTTATCTCAAGGAATCCCTTTGTTACTTTGCTGTTGCCCTTTATCGTTCTTCCTGTGATATTGAATCTCTCTCCTGGCTCAAGAATGACTTTGCTCACCCCTACATTCACATTTATCTCTCTTGTTATCTCAAATTCCTGGCTTCTTGCTTCGCTGACTCCATATTTTGCAGTCAAAACGCAATCTCCCTTCAATGTTCCTGCGAGGAAGTTGTCAAGCGAGCCCGAGACTTCTACAACTCTCTGCTGTCCTGTCTGAACGCTTAAAGGCGCCCGGTATATTTCAACCTCTCCTGAAATTCCTTCATCGATGCAGACAAGGCTTACAGATAAGAAATTATTTGAGATAATGCTCTGCATAACTGTTATATTAAATGCAAAATCATCTCCTACATTATACACTGATTTCGGGCTGCTTATAAACAGCTCAGCTGAAGCAAAAGGAATAATTAAACACGCTAATAATAGCACTAAAACCGCTTTTTTCATATCTAGTGAACTCGTTATTTCTATTTAAATCTTATCGTGACACGTTTACCTAATGTTTATAAATCTCACTTGCCCTTTTTTAGTATGAATAAAAAAGAGTTTAAAGTCACCCCTTATGAATTCTCAGGCAATATAGACTATGAT
>JBFYLR010000015.1:0-4190 GCA_041305305.1 Nanobdellota archaeon | reverse complement strand
TTTGTCAATTTCATGAAACCTCTGGAATATCTTTCCATCCCTTCAATGTCTTCTTCCTCTTTCGCCTGCTCGTACTTATCTTTCATTGCATCTTTTGCTTCCTGCCTCTTCTCATGCGTCTTCCCCTTAAGAGGATGATATTCTCCATCAAAAACATAGATTAATTTTATCCCTTCAGAAAGAAGAGCAATATTCCTGTAAAACAATCCTGAAAGGTGTGAAGTCACTCTCCTCTTCGAATCCATTAGAGGCGTCCCGTCAGGCTGCCTTATTGATGCAAGAAATTGATATATGGCATTGAAAGCATCTACAGCAATTACTTTGCCCTTCAGCTCCTCAAACTTAATCTCTCTTCTTGAGACGATATCTCCTATTTGCAATCCCATGATTTAATCTGTAAGAAAGAGGTTAAATAATTAACGAATTATCTTTTTGGAAACAACCCGTATTCTATTGCCCTTTTCTGTGCGCCCCTATATACTTTGTTGAATACAAAGCCTATGTAAGTATCATTCTTTTTGCTCAAGTCCTGTTTTCCACCTTCCTTGAATTTATCGAACAGCTTTGCAAGAATCTGCCTTTTCGCATCAGCCTGCACATGAATATTATCTGCGCGAATTCCGAGCTCACAAACCCTGTCCCACATCTCGAGATAAGGCAAATCCTCAGTTTTTCTTACTGCAAGAACCCTATAAGCTATTGTAGATGCATATCTTGGAACAACTCCATTTGCCTCAAGATCTTGTGCCATAATCCCTGCCTGATCTTGCATTGCCTCTGAAAAAGACATTCCCTTTGTAGGAAGACTCAATGAATCTGCTACATCATCTAGGCTTATCTGATTAACCCCGACTCTCCTGAATCTTGCAAGCACTTCTTCAGCATCATTCATATCATAAAATTTTAATGGAAAGTTTTTCATAACTAATATGTAAAACTCTAGATATATAAATCTTACTATCTGTAACTACCTAATAGTTACATTAAAGTCAAACAAATAAGTTATATATTCTCATTTCTTGCGATTAACATGGAAGAACTAAGTGGTTGCTGGACTCCTAGACCTCAAGAATTTCCAATCCTTGATGGCACTCAAGAACAGAGAGTTCTTGATGACCCGCTGGAGGTTGTAGTATGAAGGGATTCATCTTATACCAGACATACGAGAAGATTGAAGAGAAAACAGTCATTCAATTGTTCGGAAGGCTTGAGAATGGGCAGACTTTTGTTGCATTAAATACGCTTGAGCCTTATTTCTTCATAAAAGAAAGCGATTTGAAAGGAGTCGAGAAATATCTTTCAAAGTTTAAGGTTGAAAAAACAAATTTCACAAACTTCAAGGGAGAAAAAGTCGTTAAAATAACCGCCCCAAATCACACTGAACTGAATAAGCTGCATTCAGGAATCCATCACAAAGCAGACAGTTATGAAGCAGATATAAAACCTGCAATGAGATTCATGATAGATAACAATATCTTAGCAGGAATAGACATAGAAGGACAATATGAACCAAGCGAAAAGATAGACAGAGTGTATAAAGAGCCTAAAATAAAACCCTCTGCGTTCATACCAAAACTTAAAGTGCTCTCTCTGGATATTGAATCAGATAAAACAGGGAAGAACCTATATTGTGTCGGGCTCTATGGAGAAAATTACCGCAAAGTGTTTATTGTCTCGGATAAAAAGCTGGAAAATGCCGTTTCATGCAAGAATGAAGCCGAGTGCTTAATGAAATTCAAATCTGAGTTCTTGAAACAGGACCAGGATATAATAACCGGTTGGAATGTTATTGACTTCGATTTGAATGCCCTTGCCGAAATGTTTGCAAGACATAAAATTCCATTCGATTTGGGGAGAAACAATCAGAATATCAGACTAAGAATAGAAGCAAGCTACATGAAATCTTCATCAGCAGACATTCCAGGGCGTCAGGTTCTTGATGCGTTCTATCTTATTTCAGATCCATTTTTGCAGCAGGCGCCTTCGATGAGAAACGCGCAGTTCGAATCATACTCCTTGGAAGATGTCTCGCAAGTTATTCTAAAGAAAGGAAAATTAATAACAGGAGACTCAAGGCATAAAGAAATTGACAAGCTGTTCAAGTCAAAAACTGCTGCATCGCACCAGAAAATGGTAGACTATAACCTAAATGACTGCAAATTAGTCTATGAAATATTAGAAAAGACAGACACTCTTCAGCTCGCGTTAGAACGAAGTGAACTTACAGGCATGCCTCTTGATAGAATAATGAGCTCAATCGCTTCATTTGACTCATTATACATAAGAGAAGCAAGAAAGAAAGGATTAGTCTCTCCAACAACAAGGTACGGAGACAAAGGAGAGAGGCTAAAGGGAGGATATGTCTATTCTGCAAAGCCTGGAATCTTCAATAATGTATTAGTTCTTGACTTCAAGTCGCTTTATCCATCTATTCTCTGCACATTTAACATAGACCCCGCATCCTATCTAGAAAAGAAAGAGAAAGGAGCAATAGAATCTCCAAACAAGCAGTATTTTAGAAATGACGTTGGCGTTCTCCCTGAAATTATATTCAGACTGCATTCCGCAAGAGAGAAAGCAAAGAAAGACAAAAGAGAGCTTGCAAGTTATGCCATTAAAACTATAATGAATTCATTCTGGGGTGTTCTCGCATCCCCTAACTGCAGATATTTCAGTCTTGACATGGGCAATGCGATAACCGGCTTCGCAAGATGGACAATCCAGACAACCGCAAAAGAGATAGAAAAGATGGGGCACAAAGTAATTTATCAGGATACAGACAGCAGTTTTGTTGAAACAAACATGAAAAAGGACAAGGCAAATGAACTTGGAGTGGAGATACAGAACAAAATCAACAATTTCTTCAAAGATTATGTTAAAACGACGTTCAACAGAGAATCTTACCTTGAACTCCAATTCGACAAGCAATTCCTCTCTTTAATGATTCCACAATTAAGGCAAAAAACAAAGGAAGGTAAAGAAGAGGAGGAAATGAAAGCAGCAAAGAAGAGATATGCAGGATTGGTTGAGAAAAATGGAAAAGAAGAGCTTGAAGTCACCGGATTGGAAGCCATAAGAGGGGACTGGACAGAAGCAGCAAGAGAATTCCAAAAAGAACTTCTGATGAAAGTATTCAAGCATGAAGAAATTGAGCCCTTCATCAAATCATACATAAAAAAGATAGAAAGCGGAAAGCTTGACTCCCAGTTAGTTTACAGAAAAAGCCTAAGCAAACCAATTGAAGAATACACAAAAACCACGCCGCCGCATGTAAAGGCGGCAAAGCTCCTTGACAAAATAGAAGGAAGCATTATAGAATATTATATAACAAAAGAAGGACCAGAACCTCTGCAGAAACTCAAGCATAAAATAGATTATGAGCATTACATTGAGAAACAGATTGCTCCAATTGCCAATCAGGTTTTAACTCTACTCGGCAAGTCTTTGGAAGATATCAATAAAGGCTCGAAGCAAAGCAAGTTATTCTAAGAATCTCTTCCAGTTATCCTGATAGAATTTGAATTGCCTGTTAAATTCTTCTTTCAGAGTTAAAGGTATTCCCAAAGAAGCAAGCTTTGCCTTGAGCATCTCCAGAACTTCTTCCTTGTTGCTTTCTTCAGCCATCTTCTCAAGTTCAATAATATATCCATATCCTTTTGTGTAATCAACCATGACATCTATATCTTGCCATGAGAAAACAAATCTTCTTCTCTGCCATTTTATCTTAACATTGTAACCTAACGCCAAGAAAATCTGCTCAAGTTTTTCAAAATCTTCCTTGGGAAACTGAACCTCAATCTCCTCGCGATGCTCGTCATGCATCTTCCCCTTCTTCAACCATATCTTTGAAGAGAAATCATTCTTCTGTATCCTCAAATCCTCCTGACAGTCAAAATAATATGTCAGCTGATTATCCTCTTTAACAAACTTGCCCTCTTTTTCAAAGAAAGCTATCAATTCGCGATATTTCCCTTCAGATATAAAGCTCCTGACTTCAACCTCTATTGCCATAGCAATAGAAGTTAAACACGATTTAAAACAATTGTTATGATAAAATAAAAAGGGCGCATAATAGTGATTATACGCCCTTTTGAGGCGTATAACAAGCGCCGATAAGCCTCAAAGCAAACGATATCGAGCGCACTCGGCGCTTCGCGCCTCGTATCTTATTAAGGCAATTTTTTTAGTTT
>JBFYLR010000014.1:0-5796 GCA_041305305.1 Nanobdellota archaeon | reverse complement strand
TTCCCTCTTTTTTATCTTTTCTCGGCTCAACAAAAACAGGAGAGGCTTTAGCCCATCCTAAAATTCCAATGTAATCTATAACTGCCTTCTCTATATCTTTCTTATCTCCTTCAATAATAAGATATCTTCTCTTTATTCTCAGGCTCGGCTTTAGTTTTAGCTTCATTCTTCTTTATGGCTTGAGCCATATTTATAACTTGCCAATTTCAGCTAAAGCTATATAAATCAGCTGATTTTAATAGTAATATGCAAATACACACAATAGGTGGTTATAACGAGGTGGGAAAGAACATGACTGCCCTTGAAACAGGTGAAGATGTTCTTGTTTTTGATGCAGGGTTATACATGCCTGCAATTGTAGGAGTAGCGGAAAAAGAGAAAATACCTACTGAAAAAGGAATGCGTTCTCTCGGCGCTCTTCCGGACGATTTTCTTCTTGAAAAGAGAGGGCTGAATAACAAAGTAAGGGCTTTTCTTGTCTCTCATGCCCATCTTGACCATGTAGGCGCCCTGCCTTACATATCAAACAAATATAATGCTCCTATTCTCGGAACTCCATTCACAAATGAGGTGCTCAAATCACTTCTTGAGGAGCCCGGACAGGGATTAAGAAACAGGGTAATTTCAATAAATCCTGACAACTTTTTCAATGTTCACGGAAAGAAAAATTACAAAGTTGAGTTCATTAACATGACTCACTCTACAATACAAACGGCTGCAATCGCTGTTCACACTCCTGAAGGCATAGTTCTTTATGTAAATGATTACAAGCTGGATAATTCTCCTATATTCGGAGACAAGCCGAATTACCGCCGTTTGAGGGAGATTTCAAAGATTGGTGTAAAGGCGCTTATTGTAGACTGCTTATATGCGCCCGATGACAGGAAAACTCCTTCCGAAAAAATAGCAAAAGGGCTCCTTGAAGATGTATTCTTCTCCACTGACAACAGAAATTCAGGAATGGTTGTAACAACATTCTCATCCCATATTGCAAGATTAAAGACTATAACTGAACTTGGGCAGAAACTTGGAAGAAAAGTTGTTTTCGTTGGAAGAAGCCTGAATAAATATGTAACCGCCGCTTCTAACATAGGAAAAGCTCCTTTCAGGCCGGCTATTCAGATGCTTTCATACAGGAAACAGGTTGAGAAGGTTCTTCATAAAATAAATAAGAACAAGAGAGATTATCTTCTTGTCTGCACCGGGCACCAGGGAGAGCCAGGTTCAATTCTTGACAGAATGGCAAAGGCACAGCTCCCTCTTCGTTTGTCAACAAATGACCAGGTTATTTTCTCTTCAAAGACAATTCCTTCCCCTATAAATGAAGATAACCGCCTTAATCTTGAGAAGAAGCTTAAGAAGAATAATGTAAGAATCTTTGACAATGTTCACGTCTCAGGACATGGGGGGCGCGAGGACTTAAGGGATTTAATAAGGCTTGTAAATCCTGAGCACATTATTCCTTCTCACGGAGAACTTAAAAAACTCACAGCAGGAGCCGAGCTTGCGCAGGAAATGGGATACAAATTAAACAAGACAGTGCATCTTATGCAGAATGGGCAGACACTGAATATAAAATGAATGACGAGATATTGGCTGGAATGAAAAATGCAGTTGCTAAAGGCTCATCTGTTGAGCAGGCGGCGCAGAGTTTCATAAATGCAGGATATAATCCTTCAGAAGTCAGCGAGATGGCTTCTCTTCTTTCTTCCAACTCTTCACAGGTGCAGTTCAAGAAACTGCCCGAGCCCGTTCAAGTCACAGAACAATCAGGCGCTCCTTCCTCTCCTGAATCTTCTGGTGCAGAGAAACCAAAACAGGCATCAAAGACAATGATTATTGTGCTCATAATTGTCGCACTGATTATTGTGGGCGCGGCAATGGGGCTTCTTCTTTTCAAAGAGCAGTTTCTATCCCTGATTGATGCAATATTCCCCTAAAATGATTTATTCTCCAAGAGAAGATTCTTTTATGCTTGAAAAACAGGTTAAAAAATATGCAAAGGGAAAGTCCTTTCTTGATATGGGTTCTGGCTCTGGAATACAATCAAAAGCAGCAATTAGTTCAAAAGCAAAATCAGTTCTTGCCGCAGATATAAATGAGGAAGCGGTAAAACATCTTAAATTACATAAAATTCCTGCAATAAAATCGGATTTATTTGAGAATATAACTAAAAATTTTGATTTGATTGCATTTAATCCTCCTTATCTTCCAAAAGACAGGAGAGAAGATAACGAATCGCAGATTGCGACAACAGGGGGAAAAAGAGGGGATGAAATTATCCTGAAATTCCTAAAGCAGGCAGTAAATCATTTGAATAAAGAGGGCATAATTCTTATCGTAGTATCATCTTTAACTCCAAAAGATAATATTTTGAATCTTTTAAAGAAATTAAATATAAAACACAAATCTCTATCCAGGGAGAGCTTTTTCATGGAAACTCTTGAAGTCTGGAAATTGAGCAAACTTTAAAAGTCAGGCTCACAGCTAATTTTATGGAAAACCAGGAAGAGATGCTTAAGTTATCCTTAATAGGGAAACAGTCTCAGGAGCTTGAGGAGAAAATAGGCTATGTCTCACAGCAGATTGCAGAACTTGAAGAGCTTAACACGAGCCTATCTGTTATTGAAGATTCGAAGAGCAGCGACTCATTCTCATCAATAGGGAGAGGCATATTCGTAAAGTCATCAATCCCGGAAAAGAAACTGTTCATTAATACGGGCGCAGGGGTTCTTGTGAAGAAGACCCCTCAGGAAGCAAAGGAGATAATTGAATCACAGATAAAGAATTTCCATGAGCTAAAATCAAGGCTCCTTGCTGAATTCGAAGTTTATCAGAATTTTCTTGAGAAAACTCTCTCAGGAATGAAAAACAGGAAGAAATAATTTCTAAATTACTTCGTTCATCTTATTAACAAATTTATCAAATCCAAGAATTCCATTTTCAGATATAACTCCTTTTATGTATTTCTTGTCTATTTTCTCAAATGCAGGATTCATTATCTTCACTTTCTTTGGCGCACCTCTCCAGACTTCATGAAAATCTCTCTCTTCAATTTTTACATTTTTTGGAGAGAACTTCCATGAATCTGCAACAATGTAAACAGGCTTCTTTCTAAGGAAAGCTATCTCTGAGATTGCCTCGCTCCCTATCTTGTTAATTGCGCCGTCTTTCAATATCGCGTCTGCCCCTATAAGCACAATATCTACCTCAGTTATTGCATCATCCATGCCCGCATCAACAAATGTTGTAACTTTAATTCCTGCCTTTGAGAGCTCTCTTGCGGTTATTCTTCCCTGGAAGAGAGGTCTTGTCTCGGTGTTATAAATTTCAAATTTCTTCCCCATTTTCTTTGCATAAATCAATGCTTTTATTACATTTGTAGAATGGCAGTGGGTGTATATCTTCATCCCTTTCTTTATCAATTTTAGAACATTCCTATTTATTTCTTCCTGTGCATCCGAAAAATGGGAAAGAACTTTCTCTTTCCCTATTTTGTCAATAAAATTAAGGGCATTAGAAAGAGCAGGCTCTGTGGGTCTCAATGAAAGAAGATTTTTTTTATTTTCTGGAGTTGGATTCAGAGAATAAGCCTGCACGGCTGCTTTTGCGATGTTTGTAGCGCCCTGTATCCTCACCTCTTTGATATCTTTGTAAATCTTATGGAGTTTATCCATTCAATATTTAGTATTCTGCCATATAAAAAACTATTTAAGCAGAGATTGCCCTTTTAATTCAATAAGAGGACAAAATGCTTGAACTACTATTAAATCCGAGAAAAGCTGAAAGGCACCCCTGGGAGCTTTTTTTTATAGGTGCTTTTTATGCAAGCCTCTCTATTCTCCTTGTAAACTGGATTTTTGCGCAGGATGCGGTGCTCTCAAAATACTCAGGCATTCTTGTAGTCACATTCACGGTCATGTTTTCTATTCCTTTTGTATATTACACTATAAAACTTGAGGAGAGGAAGATTAATTCCGAGAGGGGAATGATGGCTCTCCTCAAAGAGCACAGGAAAGCAATCTATTCTTTTATGTGGCTTTTCCTTGGATTTGTTCTTGCATTCTCAGTCTGGTATGTTGTTCTTTCCTCAAACATAAGTTTCAAAGCGCAGGTGGAAACTTATTGCATGATAAATCGTCCTTCAACATTTAATGAATGTGTCGCCCAGTACGGCATGAAAGGAACTGTGGCTGCAACAGCCTCAGCAACTTCAAGCGACAGGCTGTTTGCAATTTTCTCAAATAACATATATGTTCTTATTTTCACAATTGTTTTCTCGCTTATATTCGGTGCGGGAGTGATATTCATACTTGCCTGGAATGCTTCTGTTATAGCGGCTGCAATAGGCATATTCACAAAGACTGAGCTCTCAAATCTTCCGATGAGCGTGTCAAGATACATGATTCACGGGATTCCCGAGATAGCCGCTTATTTCATAGCTGCCCTCGCAGGAGGGCTTATCTCAGCCGCAGTTATAAAGCACGAGATGGGAACAGAGAAGTTCTGGGAAGTTCTTCAAGATTCATTAAATCTCATAATTATCGCAGTTGTAGTCCTGTTTATAGCAGGTTTAATAGAAGTATACATAACTCCTGCTTTATTCTAATCCAAATCTCCCTCAGATAATCTTATATAGGGCATTTTATACTTTTTCTTAGCACATGGACGAGAATAAAATTCTTGAGGAGAGAAAAGAGAAGCTTATTGGTTTCTTAAAAACTGACAGGCTATTTTCCGCATTTGTTATCATATCTGCTCTGGCGCTCCTGTTTGCAGGGCTCGTTAAACTGGGTGTAGGTGTAGGAGTTGGATTTTTCAGCACAAGAATATGGTTTATGCTATTTGTTTTCTCAGCAATCTCAGCAGTTTTAGCCTATTTCAGGAAGAGCAAATACTCCTTTTATCCTCTTGCAGGCTGGGTAACCTGGCTAGCAGTTGAGATAAGGACTTCAAATCTTGCAGGTCTAAGAGATATTACTACGGGCGGATGGACTCTCGGTCCTGACCTCGATCCTTTCTTGTTCTTAAGGTGGGCGAAATATATTGTTGAGCACGGAAGCTTGATGGTCCACGATGCTATGAGATATGTTCCTCTTGGGTTCAACACTTCAACTGAATTAGGACTGTTATCTTATATGATTGCCTGGTTCCATAAAATTGCAGTCTCATTCGGCTCAACTTCTATTGAGCAATCGGCGGCGTTATTCCCTGCATTTATGTTTGCTCTCACAGTTATCGCATTTTTCCTTCTCGTAAGGAAGATGTTTATATCTTCTCTTGGAGAGAATAAATCAAGCATAATTGCATTGATTGCATCATTCTTCCTTTCGGTCATTCCGGTGTTCATTCCAAGAACAATCGCAGGCATTCCTGAAAAGGAATCTGCCGCTTTCGTCTTCATATTTTTGACATTCTATTTCTTCCTTTGCTCCTGGAAGTCAGAGAAGACTTATTCAAGAATAATATTTGGTGTTCTCGCGGGAGCGGCAACAGCTGGCGCAGCTCTTGTTTGGGGAGGATATTTATTCATATTCATAACTCTCGCTCTGGCTGCTTTTCTCGCTTTCGTCCTTAATCAAGTTAATTTAAAGAAACTTCTTGTTTATTCTCTCTGGCTCGCCTCTGCAATTTGTTTCACAATGCCTTTCACTGCGAGATATACTGTTCTTGGATGGATGCAGTCTCCGTCAACAGCAATTGCCTTCGCAGTCTTGGGAATATTTGCAGTTCATTTTGTAATTTACAATACGGGTTTGAAGAGATATTTTGAATCAGAGATCGGAAGAGCACACG
>JBFYLR010000013.1:0-10734 GCA_041305305.1 Nanobdellota archaeon | reverse complement strand
TCCCTGCTTTTGCTTTCTTTTTCTTCGTCTTTTCAGC
Organism: Nanobdellota archaeon; assembly: GCA_041305305.1. Classification (GTDB taxonomy): domain Archaea; phylum Nanobdellota; class Nanobdellia; order Pacearchaeales; family GW2011-AR1; genus JAOAJC01. Next base: position 10,697 of record JBFYLR010000013.1, on the reverse strand, counting down.
CTTTTTTCCGGCTTGCCCAGCCAGGACGAGAGTTTTTTCTTAAGTGACTCGAACATTGCTTTATATGCTTAAATTGCTTTAAAGATTTTATTATTTCGGCTTTATTGTCTGATATTGCGGAGGTAGGTTTGGCGGGGATTATCTCTGATTTGCTCTTGTCTTTCTTAAGGCAACCAAGTTTCACCAAGAACTTATGTTCTTGGGTGCCATCAAGAATTGGAAATTCTTGAGGTCCTTTAAGGTCAACCTTCCTTTAAATGGATTGCGGGCTCCAATCCTGCGGCAAACAAAGAGACAAAAATATTTATATAGCAAAGTGAGGAAGGATAATCATGAAAGGGGTTTTTGTTATTATTGACGGCGCGGCTGATGAAATTTCTTCTGATTCTGGAGAGAAGACTCCTCTTGAGGCTGCAAAGACGCCGAATCTTGATGCTATTGCGAAGAAGTCAAGAATAGATTATTGTTTTACAGTAAGGGAAGGAGTTGCACCGGAATCTTCTTCAGCAGTTGTTTCTCTTCTCGGTTATGACCCTAATTTCTCTCCAAGGGGGCCAATTGAGGCGAGAGGGCAGGGCATAAAATTAAAGAATGGAGACCTAGCATTAAGGTGCAATTTTGGGACGATTGATAACCTGCAGGACTTGAATGTGCTTGACAGAAGAGCAGGGAGGACATTGACTACAGAAGAGGCAAGAATACTTGCCAAGTCTGTAAATGAGAAGGTGAAACTGCCTTTCAAGTTCCAATTTTATCCTGGGATACAGCATAGGGGTGTTTTGGTTATTAAGGGAGGATTTTCTGACAATATATCTAATGTTGATCCTGCTTATGGGGCAGGCGGGTCGATTAGTTTTTCAGAGGGAAAACTGCCTTTTGCGAAATCTCTTGATGACGAGGAAGATTCCAAATTATCTGCTGAACTTGTAAATAGTTTTGTAAGGCAGAGTTTTGAGATTCTTGACAAGCATCCTGTGAATGTTGCGAGAGCTAAGAAGGGGCTTTATTCTGCAAACGTAATTCTTTGCAGGGATGCAGGAAATTCCCCTACGAAATTCAAGAAACTTCAGGGGAAGTGGATGGCTTTAGGGTATATGCCTCTGGAGATAGGCGCTGCCGAGGCTGCAGGGATGGAGGTTTACAAGTTCAGGTATCCTAAACTGAAGGGAATTGATGTTTATGGTAATCTTTATGATGGGCTTGAAGACGCCATAAAGTACGCAAAGAAGATGCTTTGGTGGTACAAGAATAAGCATGATTATTTCTATATTCATTTCAAGGAGACAGATGTGCCGGGGCATGACAACAAGCCGCATGATAAAGTAAAAATGATTGAGATGATAGACAAGGATTTCTTCTCATTTATCAAGGATTTCATAAAGGAAGGCAAATTGATTGTCACCGCAGACCATGCCACCCCATGCAGAAAGAAGATGCACAGCGCAGATGCTGTTCCGGTTTTAATTTACCCTGCTGATAAGGAAGGCGACAGGAGATTTACTGAGAGAGAGGGGATGAAAGGCAAGAAGATTATTGGGAGAAATCTTTTAAAGAATAATCTTTTTGCGGCATAAAAATAGAGCATAACTATTTTTATAAAGCAGTGTTTGATTTTTTTATAATGCTTACATATAACGATTTGTATGAGCTCTTGAGGAAGGAGAAATTTGCAGAGAATCTGCAGTCACTGCCAAGAACTTTTCTTGAGGATATTTCCGAATATCTCAGCGACAAGAAGGAGCAGTCCTCAAAAGAAGGAGATTTGTTTGCTGATTCTATTGCAAAAACTAAGAAGCAGCTTGAAAATTCCATCGCTATTTTCAAGGAATTGATGCTTCGCAGGAAGAAGAAACTTTTGAACCTTGTTTTTGTAGCTGCCGAAACCGGAATAATGAAGAGAGATTATGAGAACATGCTTTCTTATGAGAGGGAGCTTTTTGAGAAGATGGTGAAATCTTTTGAAGAGAGCGACAAGGAGCTAAATGCGGTGTTCATAACCAAAAAACAGGATGAATCAAAGAAGAACAGGATGATAATATTCAATCAGGATGTTGAGCAGTTTGTTGATTTGGGAGGAAATATAGCGGGACCTTTTGCTTCAGGAGAGCTTGTGAATCTTGAGAATTCTGTAGCTGAAATACTTGTTTCGAGCGGGAATGCCAGTTTTGTGGATGAGAATTAATGCTCGGTCTGAATAAAAAGCACCAAGGTTCTTCTTATTATATTTGATTTGCTCTTGATGTGCAGCTCCTCATTTCATTGAGAGTGCGCTCTCAAGCCCTCGGTTAACAAACCTTCGGACATTGCGGGCTTGCTCTCTGCGGCAAACAAATATCCTTAACTCTACCTGCTCAGGGCTGAATAAACCGGGGCAAGGTTTTTATAGTGGTTTTTGTTTGATTTTATATGGCAAAGAAAGCGGTGAAGTCATTGAAGAGCGAAGAGGAGAAAAAAATTTTTGCTTTTCTTGGCGTTTTTCTGACAATTATAGGGTTCATAATTGCTCTTGTGGCGAAAAGAGATGACAAGTATGTAATGTTTTATGCAAAGCAGGGGCTTGTTATATTCATCGCATATGTCATTGTTTTTGTGGCAAGCATTGTTCTTGCATTTATACCCGTTCTAGGGTGGGCAATCATGACTATGGCTTATTTAGTTCTTCTTGCCTTTTGGGTGATTGGAATAGTATATTCTTTCAGCGGAGAGATGAAGCCGATCCCATTTATCGGGCATTTTGCTGAGTTGATTGATTTGTAAATTTTCTGAATAATAGTATTTTTAAAGGATTAATATTTCAGTGTTTTATGCCTGCATAGCTCAGTCGGTAGAGCAACAGTTTTGTAAACTGTGGGTCGGGGGTTCGATTCCCTCTGCAGGCTTTGGGAATCGAGGTCTCATAAGCTAGTGGTAAACTGCCTCTTTCACGTGGAGGACTTCCAAGTTCGATCCTTGGTGAGACCATTCTGCTCACCGCAGAATTAATCCTTATTGAATTGATTCTGTTAAAGTAGGTTTATGTTATTTTTAATATATAATTCCAGGGTCAGAAAAAGCCCTAATATAAGGGACTATCACAAAGAAAATAAGAAGCAATATTGAGGTAATGGAGATAGCTAAACTTGCTATTGAGAGCCTCTTGCCGAGGAATTCGTCTTTTTTCATTGCTAAAATGAGAGTGAAGACAGCAATTATTAAAACTGCCAGAGGGAGAAGAAGATTATATATTGCAAATATTGATACGGACAGGCCGAATGCCGTAGAAACATAGCTTGACAGAATTCCAAGAATCAAACTTATGAGGATAGTGCATGAGGCAACAAGAGAAATTAAAGGCAGATTTGATTTGCCAATATGCGCGAAGTTAAATGGCTTGCTTTCAGCAGGCAGTGTTGTCTGCTCTTTTGGAATCACCTCTTCCATAATAATATTCTATGTTTTTTCTTTATATAGGTTTCTAATCTGGATTTGATAAGGCTTATATAGGATTGTATTAAGTTAATTTTATGGCCCTGTCGTCTATCGGCTAGGACACATCTTTGACGTGGATGGGGGCGCGGTTCGATTCCGCGCAGGGCCATTTGCGGAATCGAAGTCCTCACAGAGCATAGCTCCGTGGGAACTTCAACTTTTGCAAGTTGAAGTATTCCGCGCAGGGCCATTTGCGGAATCAATTCTGACATGCTCTTGCTTTGAATTATAATATTCTCTCTGACTTTCTCTTGCTCGACTCTCCTCGAAACTCGGAGACTCGCTGCGGAAAGCAGAGATCCGCGCAGGGCCATTTCGTTCACCGAAGAATCAAAGCCCGCAATAGCAATGAGGAGCTTTGAGGCGAGAGTGAATCGAAATTAGTAGTATTCTACGCAGAATTAATGTCCGCAGTTGCAACGAGGAACCGCGCAACAAGAGGAAGTCGAAATTAGTCTTATTGTTGATTTTCGTTAATTTTACTGTTTCTTCTGCGTGCTTAGTTACTAAGTAAGTTAGTTTGTTATTTAATAAGATATCTTTAAATATACAGAACATATATAGAAATAAGGGAGAAAGAGGCTGATAATAGATGAAAAAGTACTTATTGTTAATAGAGGATGAACGGCTTTGGGAGAAGTTTAAGGAGACGAACAAGGGAGATATTAATTCTGAGATTATTGAGCTGATAAAGAAGAAGGTTGATTTGAAGGAGGGGAAGAGATGACTGGGTGTTTTAAGGAGAACAGAAAGGCGCAGGTTGCAATATATATTATAATCGCAATTGTTATTGCAGGAGGGATAATAACCTTCTTCGTTTTCAGGGAGAAGCTGTTCGCTCCTGCAATCTCTCCTGAACTCAAGCCGGTGTTTGATTATTATGAAAGCTGCATTGAAGAAGAGGCAGTGGCTGCAATTCAGCTTGCGGGAGAGCAGGGAGGATGGGTTTATGCCCCAGACTATATTGCAGGGAGTGAGTATGCTCCATCATCTTCACAGCTTAACTTTCTTGGAACTCCCGTGCCTTATTGGTATTATCTTTCTGGAAATGGGGTATTGAAAGAGCAGGTGCCTACAAGAGTAGAGATGGAGGAAGGGATATCCAGATTTGTTGAAGAGAGGCTTAATCAGAACTGTGATTTTGAGATATTTTATGCAAGGGCGATAGACATAAATCTAAGTGAGGTAAATGTGGAGACTACTATATCTGATGAGTCTGTCAGCGTGACTGTCAGCTCGGCTCTTTCTGCCTCCAAAGATGAAACTTCTGCAAGGAAAACGGAGCATTTGGCAGTTGTTTCAAGCAGGCTTGGGAAAATGTATAACAGCGCAAGAAATATTTACGGCAAGCAGAAGAAAGAGGCATTCCTTGAGAATTATTCAGTTGATGTTTTGAGATTATACGCTCCTGTTGACGGGGTAGAGCTTAGCTGTTCCGGGAAGACCTGGGTTTCGAGCCAGGTTGCAGCTGAATTAAAAGAGGCGCTTGAAGCAAACATGGCTGCAATAAAGTTCAAGGGAGATTATTATACTCTTTCAAGGGAGAGTGAAAAATATTTTGTAGTGGACCTGCCTGTAGATTCACAGATTAATCTTTTGTATTCCAGAAACTGGCCGACAAAGATTGAGATAGATGGGGCTGATGGAGAGCTTATGTCTGCTTTTCCAGTAGGGAATCAGCCTGGAATGGGAGTTATGGGATTCTGTTATGCCCCTTACCATTTTGTTTATGATGTAACTTTCCCAGTTCTTGTTCAGATATTTGACGGAAATGAATTATTCCAGTTCCCGGTAATTATCATTATAAGCAAGAATATGCCTCGGGAGCCAATATTGTCTGAAATTGCCGCCGAGGAAGAAACGATAGACTTGTGCGAGTACAAGACGCAGGATTTGACAGTTAATGTTTACAATATCAATCTTAATCCTGTTGAAGCAAACTTGAGCTTTATATGCTTCACGCAGAGATGCAATCTTGGAGAAACTGAAAATGGGGTGTTTGTGGGGATGGCGCCTGCATGCGTCAATGGGTATCTGAGAGTTAATGCAGCAGGTTATGCTGAAAAGAGACAGCTTCTCTCAACAAATGAGGAGAATTATGCCGATGTAATTCTTGACAGAGAATATGATGTTGAAATTGAGGTTGAGGCAGGGGGAGCGCCTCTTAAGGCGACTGCGATGGTGTCTTTCTATGGAGCAAAGACGGCGAGCGCTATTCTTCCTGAGATAAGCAATGTGAAACTCTCTGAAGGGATATATAATATAAGCGTAATGATATATGGGAATTCGAGCATAGCTATTCCTGAGACGAAGAAGAACCAGTGCATAGAAGTTACGAGGAAAGGAATTGCTGGATTCTTCGGCTCTAAAGAGGAGAAGTGCTTTGAGGTGACAATACCTGCAACAAATATAGAAGCGGCTTTGATTGGGGGAGGAAACAGCGAGATGTATCTTCTTCCAAGCGATTTGGAGGATGGAAAGATAAAGCTCTCTGTTGACTTGCTTCCAACTCCGACTTCTCTTAACGATTTATCAAAGAATTTTGAAGAATTTGAGGATAAGGGGGTTGACTTAGCATGAAGAGATTCGGATTTATCCTAATTTGTGTTAGTATTTTATTTGGGTTTATTAGCTTTGCAGGAGCAGTATATCAGCAGACAACTTTCCAGGCTCCTCCTTCAAGCTTCCAGAGCTATTATGCTTCTTCGAGTTTTGATTCAGGGGGAAGCGACTGGCAGACTTATTGGCCTGGGGTAGAATTGGGCAAGGAGACATGCACAGCGAGACAAGACATGCTTCTCCAGGTTGCTCCTGGAGGGTGCCAGCCAATGGTTGTAAGAAGCGATTTGCTTGCTGAGCAGAATGTTCCGGTTTTGTGCCAGATAATGGGGCTTCAGCTTAATCCTCTTATTGATATAAAACAGATAAGGAACTTAAGATTCAAGGGGAATTATCCTTCTGAGGTTGCAGGGGTTGGATTCCATCCTGCAAGAGCAGCTCTAAGGACTAAGGATGCTCTAACAGGAAGCCCGTTGATTAACAATCTAGGATATGTGGTTGTTGTGCTTAAGAAGAATCCTATTGAGAAGAATGTTTCAGATTTTGTAAATGTGACTCTGACTGCGCAGATTGAATATGTTTCCGGGAATGTTCTCGGGATAGGAAAGGCAGAGTTTCTTCTTAATGAGATGACTGATGAACAGTGGGAGGGAGAGAGAAAGCAGGGTATAAACAGCTTCTGGAATGGAAAATATTCTGTAAGACTTGAGAGCGTTGATGAGAATGAAGCAATTGTGAGCATTTATTATGGTGTTAACAGATTGAACACTATAACCGTTCAGAAGGGGAGGCCTTCACAGCCTGTTTATCTTCCTGGGAGTTATTGCATGGCAAGCCTTGTACTACATTATGATGGATTTGAGGCGGCAAGCACAAAGGCAATTATTGAGATAAACAGCGAGAAGGGAACTGAGAAAGTAATGCTTTACAAAGGGAGCAAGTTCCTTGATGAAAATTGCAGGGTGACTAATATTGTTTCAACTGGCGGAACGCAGGGAAGTGTTGAAGTTGTATGCAGAAACAAGAGATTTACATTGAAGAGGGTGTCTAATCTTATAAGTTATTCAAATGGGCAGAGAGTGAATGTCACAACAGATGGAAAGGAGTATGAAGGAGTTATTGAGGAAGCAAAAGGGAACGATATGTATAGGGTAAAAGTAACTATTCCTGGGAAGGGTGAAGAATTAAGAGATTTGAATTATAAAGATATTATTCCTCTTTTGAGTATAAATGGCGCGGTTTCTCTTGTTAAAGATAAGGACTTCTCGGATTCGGCTGAAGGATTCAAGAGTGCGCTCCCTGATTTAAAGAAGAAGTTTGATATTGCAATTGAGAATTATGAGATTGTGGCTAACGACTATCCTTATGAAAAAGTCAATTCTGAATCTGAAGAGATGGTTGCGCAAAAAGCGCTGGAAGAAGCAATAGAACTTGCAGAACAGATAGGATACATGAAGAAGAAGTATGAACTTGTAACCAGATATGTTGAACTTTATCCGACAAGCGAGAAAGCGGAGAAATATTCTAATAGTTTAGGGGATATGCTTAGAGTTGATTCGTCTCTTGCAAGCTTTTCTGTTGATGTAAATAATATGTTCAGGACAATGACTTTATTGAGTGTTGAGGAGCCAAGCCAGGAAGAGAAGCCTGAGGCTGTTTTTATAATTGGAAATGACAGAGTCGTTATGAAGGATTCTGAAACTAGGGAATTTACTGCTCCAAAAAGTGCAAAAGGAGAGATTATTCTTAACAAAGTTGATGTTGAGAATGTGAGAATTTCATCTTCATGCATTGATTCTTTTGGTAGGAGAAGTGAATTGCAGAGCGATATTTTCATGAAAGTAGGGGAGAGCAGGACTATATGCGATATTGTTGTGAAACTTGAGAGCACGAATGTAAAGAAATCTGCGAAGATAAGGATTGTTCCTCAGGCGGAGGGAACTGCGAGCGAGGTTAATCTTTCTGTTGTTATAGGGATTGAGAAGAGAAACATACAGCTTTCTGACAACAGGAAGAAACTTATGATAGAGAATATAAACAAGAGCATAGCTCAGTGGGAAGCTATATCGAATAAGCTTGACAAGGTTGTTACGGGGTTGAAGACAACATGCCTTGCTACCTCCCTTCTGCTTAATTTCAAGAATCTTGTAGGAGGTCTGACTGGAGAGACTGTTGCAAGGCAGGAGGTAATGAAGGCATGGAGAGTAAAATGCAAAGAGCTTGTGCCGAGTGAATTCCCTACTATGAGCAGATGTTATCAGGCGAAATCAGATGAGATAAACAGCGATGTGCAGGCTACGAAGAGCGCAATAGAAAATGTAAACAAGCAGGTTAAGACAGTTGATGCGCAGTGGACAACAGGAGGAGGATTATTCCAGGACAAGAGCGTTAATACTGAGCAGGCGAAGAAACAGCTTGCCGCAGAGATAGTCTCGCAATATGGGGATGAATCTGTTAATATGCCAAAAGATTTTGCATGGAAGACTTTTGGAAGTGACGGCAAACAAGCTACGAGTTCAGGGAAGGTTTTGGTGAGAGATTTACTTTCTGAAGAGAATCTTGATGATATGAGTTATTCTGAATTGAGAAATATGTATATGAATCTTGAAAGGAGAAGTTCAGGAGGATTGTCTGATGTTGGCGTTTCTTCTATAGACAAGTCTTTGGCGGACAGCGCAAGGAGAGTTAATACTCAGATTGAACTTTCTGCAAAAACTTCAGCGAGAGTTAAGGCAGATCAGGTAAATGCAGGGCTTCCTGAATCTTTCGTTGCCGAGCCTTCTGATTCCCGCAGGATAATTACTCAGGTTGGAAGTTCTGAAAGAGCAAATGGCACCGGGAGTGGGCTGGTTAAGCAATATACTCATATTGCAACTGTTACAACTTCTCTGACTACTATTCAAGACGGGGGCAATACTTATAGTATAAAAGGGGGGACATATGTTCTCGGGCTTGAACCTTCTGCTGATGGAAGGACATATGTTGTAAAGGAGGCATTCTTGTATGATAAGTCTACGGGATATACTCCTATTAGTGTGGCAAATCCAGGAGTGAGCACTGCGCAGTTCGTGCAGAGGTATGGGATAGGGACGATAACTCCTACTTCAAAGGTGAGTTATAAGAATAAGATGGAGGGGAGCCCGCAGATAAGATATTATGAGGGAGAACCATATAAGGGGATGCCAGCACTTGTGCCTTTTGACCAGGTGAATGGATGGTATGCGGCTACTAAACAGTCTGTTCCTTCATTTGGGGGTATTGGGGCATTTGATTCAAGCGGAAGGATTGTGAGTTTCGTGCTTTGCAATGTAGGGGATAACAGAAGAATTGAATTTGATGAAGGATACGGAGATGATATCTGCCAGGTTATAAATCTAAACACCGGACAGCCTCTTGATAAATTCCCGGGCATGGATGAGTCAGCTGCAAGGGAGCTTGTTCAGAGGGCAGTGAGCGCAATTGAGCAGGCAGCTAATAAGTATGGTTCGAAGAGAATTGAAATAACTGACAAGGTGGCAGGAACCCAGGTGTTTGAGTCAGGAGCTCCTATGACAAATGCTCCTGAAAGTGATTGTGAAGATTTCATGAGCCCTGAAGATTGCTCGTTGTTGTTTAATGTTTGCGACCCAGTTATATGCCCTGCATCAAGGTGTAATCTTGGAGGGAAGTTTAATGTTCCTGATGTTATACAGAGCGGAATAATCGGAAGCGCGGTATTATGTTTGCCTAATTTCGGCTCTCCATCTGAAGGAAAAGTGCTTATTCCAGTTTGCCTGACTGGAATAAAAGCGGGGATTGATGCCTGGATTTCAGTCATGAAGGGGCACAGAGATTGTTTGCAGGAGAGTCTTGACAAGGGAACTGTAACTGGAATGTGCGACCAGCTTTATTCGTTCTATACGTGCGATTTCTTCTGGAGACAGATTGGACCGATGCTTAATGTGCTTCTTCCAAAACTTGTAAGCACTATTTATGGGCAGGAAAGGGCGAGAGGCGGAGGAGAATACGCGACGGTGCAGGCTGCATTCGATAATGCTGATAAATCTACAAAGTATATGGCAAATACTTATGGTTATAATGCACTCAAGTCATTCCAACTCGGGAATATTGCAGAGATAGGGAGCTCAGTGTGCAAAGGATATATATCTGCAAGCGGACCAACTTCTTTTGATAGTCTTGTTGAAGCTGATTCCCCTCCTCAGTTCCATGCACAGTTTGATGCGTTCAGATACAGCGATGCAACTGTGCCTGCGACAGCGCAGTATAAAGTGCTTTACCATATATTCGCAGGGAATACCCAAAGCGTATATTATCAAATTTATCTGAAGAATCCTCCTGAATCGTCTTATTATTCAATGAGTCCGAGGATTGATGTTGCTTCCGGAACAATTGCCGCAGGGGAGTACGCAGATGAAACTAAGGACTTTACTGCTCCTGAGGGATATAAGGAGCTTTGCGTGAGAATAAATGCTGATGAGAGGTGCGGATTCAAGCAAGTATCGACGAGCATGGCTCTGAATTATCTAAGAGATAGTTATGTCGCCGGGCAGATGGCTGAATCAGACATAACTTCAGAGAAAGAATGCATAAGCGGAAGCCCAGATTTAGGGGCTATATTGGCTAACACTAATCCGCAGAGCGCTGCTGAGGAATCGGCATTACCTGAACTC
>JBFYLR010000012.1:0-3510 GCA_041305305.1 Nanobdellota archaeon | reverse complement strand
ACTTAATGTTTATAAATCTCTTAATATAACAATAATCATGGATAAAAAAGAGTTTAAGGTCACCCCCTATGAGGTCTCTGGCAATATAGATTATGATAAACTAATCAAGGAATTCGGAGTCACAAAAATAGATGACCAACTTATCGCAAGAATAAAAAAGCACACCAAAGAGGCTCATCCTATGCTCTCTCGGGGAGTTTTTTTTGCTCATAGGGACATGAACTGGCTTCTTGATGAATATGAAAAGGGCAATAAGTTTTTCCTTTATACAGGGAGGGGTCCAAGCGGCAAGATTCAACTCGGGCATCTGCAGACCTGGCACTTCGCAAAGTGGCTTCAGGACAAGTTTGGAGTAGAGCTTTGGTTCCAATTTACTGATGATGAGAAATTCCTCTTTAAGGACAAGTCCTATGAAGATATCCAGAAATGGACCGCTGACAATATGCTTGATGTAATTGCCGTAGGATTTGACCCTAAGAAGACTCATTTTCTTATTGACACAAAACATGCCGGTTTGATGTATCCTGAAGCGATAAAGTTCGCAAAGAAGATAACTTTCTCAACAGTAAAGGCTGCTTTCGGTTTCACGGATAGCATGAATATTGGCTCAATATTCTATACTTCAATGCAGGCTGTTCCAGCAATTCTGCCTTCGGTTCTGAAAGGAAAGAATATTCCCTGCCTGATTCCTCTTGCAATTGACCAGGACCCTCATTTTCGTGTTGCCCGCGATGTTTATCCAAAGCTAGGTTATTACAAGCCCTCAATTATTCATGGAATGTTCCTCCCTCCATTGACCGGAACAGAGGGGAAGATGAGCAGCAGCGAGGAATCTTCAGCAATATTCTCCACGGACTCCCAAAAAGAAGTTGAGACAAAGATAAAGAAATACGCATTCTCAGGAGGAAGAGATACTCTTGAAGAGCATCGCAAACTTGGAGGCAATCCCGACATAGATGTTTCATTCCAATATCTGAGGATGTTCTTTGAGCCCGACGATAAGAAACTCAAGAAAATCCATGATGATTACAAATCAGGCAAGCTTTTGTCCGGAGAGTTAAAGCAAATTCTCATAGATAAGATTAATTCTTTCCTTAAAGAGCATCAAAAGAACAGGGAAAAAGCAAAGAAGCAGATTGACAAGTTCATTTTCAAGGCAACAAAAATTTAAAAACAAGGATTATTTCACAAAAACATGAAGATTCTAACACTGCACTGCGACTATATTAAATTCAAGCCTTTGAAAAAAGCCCTCAAGGTTCCGGAAGAACTTTCAAAGGAGAGGGAAAAAGAAATAGAAGTAAAAGAGCCTCTTGTTGTCCTTACAGCCGTTGAGAAAGAAGATAATGATGCAGTTCTAAAGCAAATGGTTGAAGCTGTTAAAACAACAGCCCACGAAGTTAAAACAAAGAACATTGTCCTTTATCCTTATGCGCACCTTTCATCAAATCTTGGAGCCCCAGCATTAGCTCTTGAAATGCTTCAAAAAGCAGATGCCGAGTTGTCTGCAGATAAAACTCTCAAAGTAACACGAGCACCTTTTGGATATTACAAAGAATTCGAATTGAAATGCAAAGGGCATCCTCTTTCAGAATTGTCAAAGTCATTCGGATCTGACGGAAAAGTCACAGAGGAAAAATATGACTATACAAAACTTCTAAGGGAAGTTTCAAAGACAAAATTAGATACTTCGAAGCTCAAAGAGAACGACCACAGAATTCTCGGGCAGAAGCTTGATTTGTTTAGCTTCAGCGAACTTGCTCCAGGAATGGTCTTCTGGCACAACAATGGCTGGATAATCTATCAGGAGCTTCTTAAATATTGGAGAGAAGAGCATCAGAAGGCAGGATATCAGGAGATTTCAACACCTCAGGTTCTTGACAAAAAACTCTGGCAGATTTCAGGGCACTGGGAGAAATACAAGGAGAATATCTTCCTTACAAAATATGAGGGAAGAGATTTCGCAGTGAAACCTATGAATTGTCCAGGAGGGATGCTGGTTTACAAATCAAGACCAAAGAGCTACAGGGATTTGCCTCTCAAGATTGCCGAACTTGGAACGGTGCACAGGCAGGAATTATCTGGAGTGCTGGCAGGGTTATTCAGAGTCATAAAATTTACCCAGGATGATGCTCATCTCTACTGCATGGAAGAACAGCTGGAAGATGAGATATCAAAGATAATGGACTTGATAGGGAAAGTCTATGAGAAGTTCGGGCTTACTTATCACACTGAATTGTCCACTCGTCCTGAAAAGAGAATTGGAGATGACAAACTCTGGGACAAAGCAGAAGGTATTCTGGAGAGCGTCTTGAAGAAGAAAAAGATGAAATTCAAAGTAAATGCCGGTGATGGCGCGTTCTATGGTCCAAAAATAGACTTCCATATAAAGGATTCGTTGGGAAGAACCTGGCAGTGCGGAACAATACAGCTTGACTTTGCAATGCCCGAAAGATTTGAACTTGAATACACAACAAAGGATAACAAGACTGCGCGCCCGATAATGCTTCATAGAGTGGTTTATGGAGCGATTGAGAGGTTCATAGGCGTTCTTCTTGAGCATCTCAATGGAAATCTCCCTCTCTGGCTCTCTCCGGTTCAAGCAAGAGTAATCAACTTCACAGACAGAAATACAAAAGCCTGCGAGAAAGTCATTGAACAGATAAAACAGGAGATACCTGGTATGAGGATAGATTCAGACTTCAAATCCACAACAATCAACGACAAGGTCAGGGATGCAGAGATGCAGAGAATACCGTACATAATCGTAATCGGAGACAAAGAAGAAGAATCCAAGACAATTGCAGTCAGAGAGCGCGGAAATGCAAAGCCTAAATTCAAAGTGAAATTGGATAGTTTTATTAAAGAGCTTAAGGATAAATTGGAGAGCAGAACATGAAATTAAAACCCTACGTAGACAAGCTAATTGCATCAACCGCATACAAGGATTTCCAGAAAAAGAATGATGATGCTTTCCTGATTGCAGGTTTCTTCATTCTTGACTTGGAAACTCAGAAGAATCTTCATCAGGTAGATTATTACATTCCTTCTCAGAAGAAAATAGCTGCATTCACTCTTGACAAAGGAGTTACAATGCAGGTTCTGGACATGATGAAAGCAGACATAATACCTGAGAAGCTGGACCTTAAAACAAATATCGACCTTGACGCTCTTCCTGGAATTCTTGAAGATGAAATGAAAAACAGGAATATCACTGAAGATATAAGGAAGATAATTGCGATTGTGCAGACAATCGAAGGCAAGAAAATCTGGAACCTTAACTGCATTCTTTCAGGAATGGGTATTTTGAAAGCTCATGTCGAGGACGAATCTCAGACTATATTAAAGATGGAGAAATCTAATCTTATGGATTACATGAAGAAACTCCCTACGGGCAATGCCGTTCAGATGGAGACACCAGGCGCAGATTCAAAGAAAGAGCTTAAGGACAAGATAAAGAAACTTGCCCAGCTCGAGAAGCAGATAGAAAATGAAAAGGAGAAATATGAA
>JBFYLR010000011.1:0-2508 GCA_041305305.1 Nanobdellota archaeon | reverse complement strand
TCTTATATTGAAAGCAATGATATCCTTGTTGTGGCGGTGTGCAACAATTCAATATGCGAGAGTGGGGAGAGCTGTTCATCATGCCCTGCTGACTGCGGGACATGCCCGGCTAGCTCTGGCGGAAGCGGAGGAGGCGGAGGGGGAATAGGATATGACTTGTTTACGCCAAGCGATACACAGCTTTCAATTGGATACAGTGAGCCTTTCAATACAAATGACAGAGTAATGTTCTTTTTCAACGGGGATTATCATTATGTGATACTTGAGAGTGTTTCAGGAGAATATGCAAATATTCTTGTGCAGTCAAATCCAGTAAGATTCAGTCTTATGGCGGGAGAGCAGAAGAAAATAGATATTGATGATGACGGAGTTTATGACTTGCTCATAAGTGTAACTGCCATAAGATATAACGCGGCTGACATAACTGTGCAGAGAATAATCGAGAGTGTTGTTCCATTTGAGCCAGCTCCAACCCCTACTCCAGAAATTATTGAAGAAGAGAAGTCTTATTCTGGTTGGATTCTATTTCTTCTGATTGTGATAATCGCCATTGTTCTTGCTTCAATATTATTATTGTACAAAAAGAGCAGAAATGAGAGAATTGAGGATGGGATAAGGTGGGTGAAGGACGCGAGGGAGAAGGGATATAACAATAAGGAAATAAACAGGATACTTCATGAGAAGGGATGGACGAGGAAGGAAATAAAGAAGATAATGGAGCATGCGGACAGCAGGGTTCGCAAATCCAGACATTAGGAACTTTTTTATAGCTTTTTTATTCTAATACTATATGGCTGAACTGATATTCAATCTTGGAGATTATGTTGTTTTAAGACTTGCACATGAAGAAATAGAGGGTAGGATTTTGGAGAGTTCTGATTCTTCTGTTGTTCTTTTGAAGCTGAAGTCAGGATATAATATAGGTATAAACAAGGAGAATATACTTGGGGGGAAGGTTCTAAGGAAATTTAAGGATGAAAAGGAGAAGTTTGAGCTTCCGAAAACAAAAGGATTGCCTTCTATTGGGCTTGTTGTGACTGGAGGGACTATTGCCTCAAAATTGGACCCAAAAACTGGAGGAGCTAAGGCGTTAACAGATGTTAATGAATTTGCAAAATTCTATCCTGAGCTTTTCAAGATTGCAAATGTAAAGGTGATTGACTCTCCTTTTATGATTGCATCTGAATCTATGAATCCTGAGCATTGGATAAAAATTGCAGAGAGCGTCAAGAATATGCTTGATGATGATGAAATATCTGGAGTTGTTGTAACACACGGGACGGATACTCTCGGATATACTGCCGCCGCACTTTCTTTCTTTTTGAAGAACTTGAATAAGCCTGTTGTTTTGACATATTCGCAGAGGAGCATTGACAGGGCATCGAGTGATGCGAATCTGAATTTGCAGTGCGCTGCGAGAATGGCTTTATCTGACTGCGCTGAAGTTGTTTTGGTTGGACACGCTTCTACGAATGATGATTTCTGCTATGCACTTCCAGGAACTAAGGCGAGAAAGCTGCACAGCTCGAGAAGAGATGCATTTAAATCAGTGAACGCTGAACCGATTGCAAAAGTTTGGGCGGACAGGGTGGAATTTATTTCAGAATATCGCCCAAGAAACAAGGAAAAGACAGAATTGGATGTTCAATTTACAGATAAAGTTGCTCTTGTGAAATATTATCCCGGGCAGGATTCAAGCATTTTGGATTTTTGCGCTCTGAAGAACAAGGGAATTGTTGTTGAGGCTCTTGGATTGGGGCATCTTCCTGTTTCAGAGGCTCAAAATAACTGGCTTCCGAAGTTGAAAAAATTAATTCATGATGGTTTTGTAGTGTGCGTGGCTCCGCAAACTATCTATGGGAGATTGGACCCTTATGTTTATACAAATGGCAGAGAGTTATTGGATGCAGGAGTTATATTTTTAGGAGATATGCTTCCGGAGACTGCGTTAGTCAAATTGGGCTTCGTGCTTGGGCATTACGGATGGAAAAAAGATGTGAAAGAAAAGATGCTTGAGAATTTTGCAGGGGAAATAAACGAGAGACTTGAGATTTAGGTGTAGCAGTATTTTTAAAGTTGGATTTATCCTATATTATATAGGTAAAAAGAGATGAAAAGTAAAAAAGAAAGTAGAAATCATTTGTTTATAGCCCTTATTTTTGCAGTGTTAATTGTCTCTGTTTTTGCTGTTTCTGTTTCTGCGGATTCAGGTTCTGATGACATTGGATTATTCGGGAAGATTTGGAACTGGATTAAGGGGTTGTTTGGAGGGAAGGTGACTGGGCAGGCTATTATTGAAGGGCCTTTTATGGATTGTACGGAATCTGGATATTGCGATGAGGGATATTTTTGCAATCCAGATTATCTTTATGTATGGCCCGATACACTAAGTAATTCTTATTGCATGCCTCTTGAGCATCAGTGCCCGTATAATAGTGATGTTGGTTTTGAGGTAGAGGATTTTGTTTGCAGTTCGGACGGGACATATGTAAAACAGTGCTATAATTT
>JBFYLR010000010.1:0-6935 GCA_041305305.1 Nanobdellota archaeon | reverse complement strand
GGAAGAAAAATGGAGCCAATGAAAAGAAAAGTGCATTATCAGATTTACATAACTGCTGTGCTGATAACTGCAGTTTTCTTCATATTAGGGATAGTTTTTGGCAATTTTATGGCTTATCAGAAGGCAGACTCCCTTGATATCTCTCAAAAGGCAATTTCTGTTCTTTTTGATTTCGCAAATTCAAAGAGCCTTGCTTTTTCAAGCAATGAGACAGACTATTGCAATCTTGAGTGGGGCTATTTGTGGTCCGAGAAGGTTGCAATGGGGACTATACTCGCAAGTCTTGAAGAGAAGCTTGGAAAAACAAACAAGGAAGTAATGGGACAGAAGGCGCTCTATCAGGAAGTTCAGCTGAAAACCCTTAATGCCGTTGAAAAAGTGAATGAGGAGTGTGATTACGGATGGGATATCATATTGTTCTTCTATACCAACGATAAAGGTGGCAGTGGAGGGGATTATAAATTGAGCGAACTGCAGGGGTATGTTCTTGATACAGTGAGTGATTCGCACAAGGAAACTGTAAAAGTTTTCAGCTTTGATGTGAATATAGACTCTGAGGGGACAAGAGAGATTATGAATAAATATAATGCTGTGAGCGCGCCTTCAATTGTCATCAATGGGAAGCTTTACGAGGGGCTTAGAGTAAGATATGAAATTGAAAAAGCTATTGAATAGCAGGATTTTCTTATTGCTCTCAATATTTTCTGTTTTTTATATTATTTATGCGGTGATTTTCAGGCAATATTCTGATGTCTGGTGGGACGCCGCTTCTTACATAGGTTTTGGAAAGTTTATTTTTTCAAATGGGGCGAACGGATTGTTTGAACCTATGAAACCGGTTTTGCTTCCATTATTTCTTGGGGTGTTTTACAAGCTTGGACTGAGCATGGTTGTGTTCGGAAAGCTTCTTGTTTTTGCTCTTTCTCTTGTTTCTCTTATTTTCTGCTATCTTATCGGCAAGGAGATTTTTGATGAGAGGACTGCTCTTCTTGGTTCGCTGATTTTGTTTGCAAATCCGCTCTTTTTTATATTCACATTCAGAATATACTCAGAAATTCTCTCAATATGCTTCATTCTTGGAGCAGTCCTGTTTATGATTAAGTTTTCAAAGAAGGATAAAGCCGGATTCCTGATATTATCTGCATTCTTTGCAGGAATGGCTTTTCTGAGCAAATATCCTAATGCGCTCGTTTCTGTTTTATTGAATTTGTTCTTGGCTTATCATTGCTATAAAATTAGGAAAGTGGCCCCTCTAGTTGTCTTTAATGCGGTTCTTATTTTATGCATCACTCCTTTCTTTGTTGTGGGAGGAATTATCGGAGGGCATCCAATGTTTCTTTGTAATTCTTCACAAAGTTATTTTGCAGAAAATCTTGGACATTCATTTGATTTGAAGGCATTTCCGGGAATTCCGAGAACTATATTTGAGACAACTGATTTTGTCTATTTCAAGACAATTTTCTGCCTGTTTAATGTAATTCTGCCTTTCTTTTTTGCAGGATTGTGGAAGATTTTAAGGGAGAAGAGAGGGAGAGATAAGAGGGCGTGGTTTGTCATTGCTCCTTTGATTATGCTCTTTATTTTTTATGAGATATTTTATCTTAAGCAGGACAGATATATCATGCTGACTTTTCCTTTTATCTCTCTTATTGGAGCATATGGGCTTAGAAATACGGGGGACATGAAGAAAATAGGGCTGGTGCTTGGTTATATTCTCATTTCAATGTTTATAATTTCAAGCTCTCTCATCGGCTCAGTTTCCGAGATGAGTTATTGGAAGTTTTATACGGAGCCGCAGATAAATGCTTCATGTGACAAGGTTGCAACAGCTGATGCGAGGAGCATATTGAGATACGATAATGTTATTTTTCCATATGAAGTTTTCGATGAGAATTGGGAGGGCGGATTCATAGACAAGGAGAATCCTGACTGCATATTTTATTTCTCGTGCTATTCCGAAAGGGAGAAACAGGCTGACAGCATAGTTCTAAGGGGATATTACAGGGATTATTCAAGGGATACGGGAAGATGCCTCTATTCAATATTTCAAAGGTAGCTAAATCTTTTTATAACGTTATTTTGTCTCTTTTTTATGAAATTAAGCGTGTTAATGCCTGTTTATAATGAGAAGAAAAGCATTCTGGAGATATTGAGAAGAGTGAAAGAAGTTGATTTAGGGGATGTTAAGAAGGAGATAATTGTTGTTGATGACTTCTCAAATGACGGGACGAGGTTTATTCTTGAAGGTATTAAAGACAAAGAGATAAAGGTTTTTTTTCACAGGAAAAATTACGGGAAGGGAAGAGCAGTTCGGACTGCGCTTGAAAAATCAACAGGGGAAATAGTTATTATTCAGGATGCTGATTTGGAATATGACCCAAATGATTATTCTAAATTGATAAAGCCGATTATAGAAGGCAAATCCAAAGTGGTGTATGGCTCGAGAATTCTTGGAAATAGGGGGAGGAAAGGAAATTATTCCCATTTCTCTTTTTATATCGGCGGGAGAGTTGTGAGCTTGTTTACAAATATTCTGTTTGGTTCAAGATTAACCGATGAACCTACATGCTACAAGGTTTTTGAGAGGGGATTGCTGAAAGGGTTGAATATCGAGGGAGAGAGATTTGAGTGGGAGCCCGAGGTGACTGCAAAGATTTTGAAAAGAGGGATAAGGATAGATGAGATTCCTATCTCTTATTTTCCGAGAAATAAGAAAGAGGGAAAGAAGATAAATTGGAAGGACGGGGTTAATGCGCTCTGGACTCTGCTGAGATACCGGTTTAATGATTAGATAATATACCATAATAAACAATAAAAAGCCAAAAAAGATGGATTTTCATGATAGACTATTCTAATGATGCGATTGTTGATGCGATTGAAGAGGGAAAGATTGTAAGGGTCAGCGAAGAATATGCAAGAAGGGAGGGGCTTCTTATATTGAGGAAGAATCCACATATTCCTCAGCAGGAATTGAGTCCAAAGGACAAGAAAGAGGAAGAGGCGAGGAAGAACAAAGGATTCATAGGAATGGATGACTTAAGGAAGCCTTTGAAGTCGCAGAGGACAGAAGTTATGAATGAGATGGTTGAGAATTTCCATTGGATATTGATTCAGAGAAGGAAGGCAAAAGGCATAACAAGAAAGAAGCTTGCTGACGAAGTTGGGGAGAGCGAGACTAACATAAAGATGATTGAAAATGGTGTTTTGCCTATGAATAATTTCATACTTGTAAACAAGCTTGAGAGCTATTATGGGGTTTCCTTAAGGAAGAACAAGGTTGCGAGCGCTCAAAAGACAGAGTTAAGGCAGCCAATTGATTTCGGGAAAAGGATTGCTGAGAGAAAAGCTGCTGTAGGCGGCAAAAAAGAGGGGGAAAAGGAGATTGAGATAGTTGAGGGAGAGGGGAAGGGAAAAGAGGGAGAAATTGACATAATTGAGCTGGAGAAATATTAATTCTTGGTTTATCTCTTCCTTTGATTTGCTTTTATGAGGGGCTCTTTGAAATTCCAGTTGAGTTTCTTACATTACATATTGCTATAAAAAGTAATATTTAAATACTTTGTAATGGTAATATATTCATGAGGATAATTTCAAGAAAACTCGGAAACAAGGAATATTTCTATCTGCAGCATTCCATTAGGGTGGGGAAAAAGGTCGTTACAAGAGAGAAATATCTGGGGGCAGAAGTCCCAAAGAATATCGATAAGATAAATTCTGAATTTAGGAGAGAGATTGAAGGAGACTTGTACTCAAAACTTGAAGCGATAAAAAATAATTTTCGGGCAGAATGGAAGAGGATTCCTGAAAGTGCAAGGAAAAAAGAACTCGAAGAGGTATCCATATCCTTCACATATAACACAAATGCAATTGAGGGTTCTACAATAACCCTTGAAGAGGCGAGAGAAATCATACATGATAAAATTGCGCCCAACAGACCGCTAAGGGATGTGAAAGAAACAGAAGCTCACAATAATATCTTTCTTAAGATGCTTGAAAAACACGAGAAAATGACGAATGAACTCCTGCTGAGGTGGCATAGGGGCATTTTTGGAGAGAGCAAGCAAGACATAGCCGGAGAATACAGGACTCACCTTGTCAGAGTTGGAGATTATCTCGCCCCTGACTGGCAAGATGTCAAGAAATTGATGAGTAAACTTGCAGATTTTGTCAATTCCAATGGAAGAAAGATGAATGCTGTTGAACTCGCAGCAAGGGCGCATTATAAATTTGAGAAAATCCATCCGTTTGGAGATGGGAATGGGAGAATTGGAAGATTATTGATGAATCAGATACTTTGGCATGATGGCTATCCCATGCTTATCATAGAATATAAGAAGAGAAAGTCTTATTATAGGGCATTGCAGAAAGATGAGGAGCATTTTGTTGCTTATTTCGTAAGAAGATATCTTGCGATTCACAAGGGTAGGATTAAAAAGATTATAACTGCAAATGCTGCCCCGAGCAAGGGTAATATTGCAAGAGGGGACGTTAAAAAGAGTTAAGGGCGAGATGCCTAAATATCTGCTATTTGAGTGGTATTCTATTTTTACGGTTGTTTGATAGAAAGGAGATAATCTCTGACTTTCTCCTGCTGCAAACAAAGCTTTATAAAGCGCTTTTATTCTTTCATTTTATGAACATAGAGATTGTAAAGCAGGAGAAGAATTCTGTTGAGCTGACTATAGACAACCTTACTGTTGCTGAAATTTTAAGGGTATATTTGAATGAGCAGGGAATAGAGTTTGCCGCTTGGAAGAGAGAGCATCCTTCAAAGCCGCTTGTATTCAAGATTGAGAGTTCGGGGAAGACAGCGAAAAAGGCTGTTTCCGACGCTGTTGAGGCTGTAAAAAAGGACTGTGACAAGATTGTTTCTTTGCTGAAGAAGAAATAAGATTATCTTCTATAGGCTTCGTCATGGTGCCCGAAGAAAATGAATGTAACTATTTTTGCCGTTTCGTCAATTTCAAATTTAAGAACAAAATTCTTCATGATGTGGACTCTTCTTTCGCCTGCAAAGTCATGCTTTAATGGCTTGTAATGCTGAGGATTTTCTAGAATCTGCTCAATTTTATTCATAACTGCTTCATATGTTTTCTTATCTTTTTTAGATAATTTGTTTAATGTTATTTGCAAAGAGCCAATAATCTCATATCTATACATTTTATTTTTCAATAATTTTTCTCAATTCAGATATGTCCTTAAATGCAGTTCTTTTTTCATATTTTATCTTATTTAGTTTTTTAACAAACTCTTCCTTCAAAGGAAGCTCGTCGACGGGGTGCCAGTCTATCTTCTCGCAGAATTTCCATTCTTCGTCGGTAAGTTCTCGGGTTTTCATGTAATTCTCAAAAATAACTTTCTTTGTGGCTTCTTCTCTTGCTATCTCGCTCCAGTTGATCCAAATAAGTTCTTTAATTTTATTTCTTAGTTCTTCGCTTAGAGATAGGGTTAGAGAAGTCATTCTAATGCCCCGCTGTTTCTTAGTTCTTCAAATTTCTTGAATTCCTTAATTCTTACTTCAAACCTTTTTTTGATATACTCTGCCCAGTTTATTTCAGGATGTGCATCCATCTTTTTCTTTAGCTCTTCAGGAAGAGATATTGTGAATGTTGCCATTTTAGTGTATACACTAAAATTCGTGCGTATATTTAAATGTTTGCAACAGCTTCTTCTATTATTTGCGAGACTGGTTTTCCTGTTCTTTCTCTTTCGTCTTTTAGCTTCTTAATTATTCTTTTATCAAGTGTAATATCTATTCTTGCCCTTCCTATGGGCCATTCTCTTGTCTCATCATATTTAACAAGAATATCAAATTCTTTCTTATACTCTTTCAGTATCTTTTTTATAGTCTTTTTATCTAATGGCATTTTTCATTCTCTCCTCGATTGCTCGAATCTGCGTGATGTTTTTGCTTGCGATTGATAGGATATGGTGAAGAAGCAAATCTCTGTCTGGCTGCTTCTTTTCTTCATTGGCAAAGGCTAGTGCTATAAACATTGCCGTTTTTTTATTTCCGTCGCTGAATGGATGGTCCACAAGAATTGCTCTTAATAAATATGCAAGTTTTTTGTAATGGCCAAGCTTTGTTTCTTTCTGCTTGTCCAGTGCAAATTCAAGGCTGGATTTATTTCTAAGCACTCCTTCAAATCCTTCAGCAATTCTTATGATATCTTCCTTACTTATATTCATACACATAAATAACTGTAACTTATATTTAAAGGTTTGCCTTCTGTTTTTGCATCACATAATTCTTTTTATATTGCTGATTTATCTGGTTTTATGGAAGAATGGAGAGGAAAGGGGAAGGTATCTGCGGGGAGTTATGACTTAAATAAGTGGCTTTATGGAGGGTATGAAAGCGACATAATTAATGTGATTTATGGAGGTTCAGGGACGGGAAAGACTAATTTCTGCCTGCTTGCGGCGGTTTCACAGGCTAAAAAGGGGAATAAGGTGATTTTTATGGATACAGAGGGAGGTTTTTCTGTTGAAAGGGTGAAGCAGATTGCCCCGGAGGATTATGAGAAGGTTTTGGGCAATATTCTGCTGTTAAAACCTACTAATTTTGTAGAGCAAAAGAAGGCTTTTGACGAGCTTTTGAAGAGTTTGAAGGACGAGGTATCGCTTATTGTGGTTGACGGAATGACTATATTGTACAGGCTGGACTTTGCGGCTGAGAGGGAGAAAGGGAACGGGGAGATACAGAAGATAAATGCCGAGCTTGCGAGGCAGTTGAGGGTTTTGGCTGAGATTGCAAGAAAGAGGAATATAACTGTTCTTGTTACAAATCAGGTGTATAAATGGGATGATACTATGAAGATGGTTGGAGGGGATATTCTGAAGTATTGGGGGAAGTGCCTTATTGAGCTTTCAAATGAGAGAGGAGTCAGAAGGGCACATTTAAGGAAGCATAGGAGCCTCCCAGAAAAGGAAAT
>JBFYLR010000009.1:0-10362 GCA_041305305.1 Nanobdellota archaeon | reverse complement strand
GGAGGTTGCAGTGCAATCGCACAAATTCAATGAGGAAAGGCAGGCATTTGTTGATGAAGCAAATGCGACAAGGATTTTCTCGCTTAAGGCGCCTAATGTTCCTGAATTGAACCTGAATTTTGCAGATGCTGTAAGGGGCTCATATCCTACGCACTCGCATGTAGTCCACATACCTTTCAATGGAGAGGCGACAAGAAGAATATACGATGAGCTGTGTCGTCTTCCAAACGTTCATCAGACAAAGAGAAGAAGCAGAAGGCTTCTAATCAGCTAATTTTAAATACAATTCTTTATTGGTATTTTCATGGAAGAAGTGAAAGATTACGTTAAGCTCGGCTTAAAAGCTGGGCTGGAAATACATCAGCAGCTTGATTCCGGGAAGCTTTTCTGCAAATGCCCGGGCTATTTGAGAAACGACAAGCCTGATTTTGAAGTTCATAGAAAATTGCATGCAGTGGCTGGGGAGACGGGAGAGATTGACCCTGCAGTTTTGCATGAGGTGGAGAAGGGGAAAGAATTTGTTTATCAGGGGTATAATGACAATGTTTGCCTTGTAGACCTTGATGAAGAACCGCCTCGTTTGATTAATGAAAATGCTCTTGATGAAGCATTAAAGATTGCACTTCTTCTTAATTGCGATATATACCAGACAACTCAGATAATGAGGAAGACTGTTATTGATGGTTCTAACACTTCTGGATTTCAGAGGACTTTGTTATTGGCACATGATGGATATGTTGAGACTTCATTTGGAAAGGTTGGAATCGCAATGGTTGCTCTCGAGGAAGATTCTGCGAGACCTGTTGAGAGGGGAGATAAGCAAGTTATATACAAATTAGATAGACTCGGAATACCGATGGTTGAGATTGCTACAAAGCCGGAGCTTTACAGTGCTGAACAGATAAAGGAATGCGCTTTGAAGATTGGGGAGATAATACGCGCTTGCAAGGTGAAAAGAGGAATAGGGACAATAAGACAGGATTTGAATATCTCTATTAAAGGGCATGACAGAGTCGAGATAAAAGGATTCCAGGAGCCTAAGATGATGATTATCACTGTTGAGAAAGAGATTGAGAGGCAGAAGGACGATTTGAAACATAAAAAGAAAGAAGGCGGTGTCAGAGGAGCAAAGGAAGACGGAAGCTCTGAATTTCAGAGGCCAATGCCTGGAGAGGCGAGAATGTATCCTGAAACTGATTTGCCTTTATTGAAGATACATCTTGACAGAATAAACTTATTGAAGAAGCAATTGCCCAGAATGAAGCATGATATTAAAGATGAGTTGAGGAAGAAGGGATTGAGCGAAGAAATGATTCCACTTGTGCTTGAAGAGCTTGATGAATTCAATGTGCTTATGAAAGTTTACGATAAGGACGCCAACCTTGTTGCTAAGATGATAACTCTTTGGAGAAATGAGTTTGCTACGAAGGCAAAGAAAAGCATTGATGATATGAAGGAGATATTAACAGAGAGAGTATTGGAAGAAGTTTTGGACGCTTTGAAGGGGGGGAAGATATCAGAGGGAGATGTGAAGGGGATTTTATTTAAAATTGTTTCAGGAGAGAAAGTTGAGGAAGCTCTTAAAATTGAGAAGATGAGTGATGATGATTTGGAGAAGAAGATATCTGATATTGTGAATGAAAAACCAGGGTTGAGGGCAAATGCATATATGGGAATGGTTATTGCAAAGCTTGGAGCAAATGTGGATAAGAGAAAGGCGATGGAGATACTTAATAGGATTGTGAAATGAGAATAATTCTTGCAAGACACGGAAGGACTGTTGCAAATGAGAAAGGAGTTTTTGAAAGCGAGATTTTGGGGGAATTATCAAAAGAGGGGAAGGAGCAGGTAAAGAAGTTGGCTTTAAGGTTGAAAAATGAGAAGATTGATTGCATATACTCCAGCCCAATCAGAAGGGCTGCTTTGACTGCAAAGGCTGTGGCTAAATTTCATAAAACAACTAAGTTTGTTTTTGATGATGATTTAAAGGAAGGGAGCATAACCAAGGATTTAGAGGGAAAGCCTTATTCTGCAATAACTGACTGGCATAATCCTCCGAAGGGTGTTGAATCAAATGAAGATGTAAACAAGAGGGCTAAGAAATTTATTGATAAGATTTACAAGGAGCATAAGAATGACTGCGTGCTTCTCGTGGGGCATAATGGGATAAATAGGTCAATTATACAGGTTATTACGGGGAAGAAGCGGGAAGGGATAAAGCAGCATAATACGGGGGTTAGCATATTTGAGATGAATGAAGATAAAAGCCAGAGGATTCACTGCTTGAACTGCACAAAACATCTGGATAATTAGTTTTTATTCGCTATGACAACCTGGAACTGGAACTTTATTTCTTTCTATTTCTCCTCTAACAGCTCTTTCAAGACCGCTCTTTGTAGCTTCTGCTTCAACAATGCTGCTGGATGCTACATTCACGAAAAGCATTGTTGTTCCAATCGGACAGGTTCTTTGGATTGATGCAGATACTGTTGAATTAGCTACATGATAAATTCTTACAGGAACTGTTGGGTGATCGCAGTTGAATTGAATTTCAAGAGGACCAAATACATCAAAGGGTTTCTCTTCAAAACCTTTTTTAACATAACCAAATAATTTCTCATCCCTTAGATATGCTGTTTCACCCTTATCTATAGCAGTAACATCAACATTGAATTTTGCTTCATAAACCATAATCTTTTATCTAATACAAGTTTTTAAATAAATAGATATTCTAAAATATATATGAAAAAAAGTATCTGGATTGGAATTGGAATTGTAATTTTGCTCGCTTTGGCAGTTTTATTTCTTAGGGTGTTTTCAGGAGGAGAGGACAATTGGATAAAAGATGACAGGGGTGTTTATGTGAAGCACGGCAATCCTTCAACTGTTCCTGATTATGTGCTGCAGCAGAAGACGGCTGTAACCTGCGCTCTTGACTTGTATGAAAAAGCCAAGCTGACAACTATGTTCGGTTCGCAATGCCTTGGGATTTGCGGAGACTATGCTGTTGATATGGTTAATGTGCCCAGGACAGCAGAAGACGACAAGCCTGAGAATCAGTGTGCTGATTTCAGGGAAGGCAAAGTTCATCATTTTATTGAAATATATAAAGAAGGAAGCATTGTGAGGATAGGGTAGATGGGGTGGGAGGAAGATTACAGAAAAGAGCGTGAATGCCCTTGCGGAAGAGGAAAATATCTTGAAGTGCATTATTCCGATGATTTTAACAGGGCAAGGACAGATATGATTATGCTATGCGGTTCATGCAGGGGAAAGTATGTTTATGATTTCTCGCTCGATAAGAGTTTTCATCCGAGGGATGAAGTGGAAAGGGGATGGGTTTTGAGGGAGGATTTTGACAGACAAGAAAGAGAGAAAGGGGCAGGGGACAAGGGAATAAAAAAGGTTAAAAAGGCAAAAAAGAAATAGATAATATGGAAAGAACATACATAAAAGACGTGCTTTCAGGAAAAGAGGAAAAAGTTCTTGTAAAAGGATGGGTTCATGATTCAAGGGATTTGGGCAAAGTCAGATTTCTTATTGTTAGGGATGTAACTGGGATTATCCAATGCGTAGCCACAAAGAAAGAAGATGTTTTCAAGGATTTAGCTCCTTCAAGAGAGAGCGTGGTTATTGTTACAGGAAAAGCTGTAAAATCAAAGCAGGCTCCCGGAGGGATGGAGATTGTTCCTGAGAAGGTTGAACTTCTGGCTGAGGCAGAGCAGCCAATACCTATTGACGTTTCTGAATTTTCAAAGACGGAATTGCCGAAAAGGCTTGATTTCAGGTTCCTGGACTTCCACAGAAGAAGAACACAGGCGATATTCAAAATACAGACAGAGATTGCGCATGCTTTCAGGGAGTATTTTAAGAACAAAGGATTTGTTGAGTTGAATTCCCCATGCATCATAGGGACTTCAAGCGAAGGCGGAACTGAACTGTTCGAAGTGAAATATTTTGAGAAGAAGGGATTTTTGGCGCAGAGCCCTCAATTGTACAAGCAGATGCTCGCATGTTCAATGGAGAAGACATTTACTCTTGCCCCGGTATGGAGGGCTGAGAAGCATAATACTACAAGACATATTAATGAGATAAGAATGATGGATGTAGAGATGGCATTCTTTGACCAGATGAGCGCGATGAAGGAGCTTGAGGAGTACGTCAAATACTGCGTTAAGAAAGTGCTTGAGAATTGCGCGGGCGATTTGGATGTTTTGGGAGTTAAGGATTTGAAGATTCCAAAAGGAGTTTATCTTGCATATGAAGAGGCTATAAAGAAAGTTGGAGGCAAACTTGGAGATGATTTTACGCCTGAGCAGGAGAAGAAATTATGCGAAATGTATAAAGGAGATATTGTCTTTACGCACTCATGGCCAACTTCAATAAAACCTTTCTATATAATGCCAAAAGATGCTAATCCTAAAGCAAAAGCAAGCGAGGGATTTGACGCATTATATGGGGGAGTTGAAATTTCATCCGGAGGACAGCGTATCCATCTTCCAGAATTATTGACAGAGAGGATAAAGGCAAAAGGACTAAATCCAAAGAGTTTCAAGGATTATATAGACAGCTTCAGATTCGGAGCTCCTCCTCATGCAGGATGGGCTATTGGATTAGAAAGACTAACTCAAATTATCTGCGGATTGGACAATATAAAAGAAGCGACAATGTTTCCAAGAGACAGGGATAGATTAACACCTTAGGAACTATTTTTTATAAATTCAGCAGTTAAAAACAATCAAAGGAACATACATTTCTTCCTTGCTGACTCCGCCGTGATGCCCGATGTTCTTGTCTCCGTGCTCTCCGGGTATTACATCTTTGAGAATGTAATTTTCTTTCATTACTAATGTATAATCCCCTGCTCTGTCAAAGAGATTTTTGTTTGGGGCTCCTAAGCCGAAGGCATTTCTTTGAATTAAATCCTGGCTTCTAAACATCCAGCAATATTTGTCCATATGCGTTTTTACATACCATTCAAACTGCTTTGCTTTTGTGGGATGAACATAGAGATATGCAAGCCTGCCTTCACCTGAGCGGGGCATTGTAAGGCATTCCATGAGTTTTGGATGGTCTTTCATCCAGACTTGCTTCTCTTTCGGTGTGTTCTGCAAGCCATGGTCTGCTGTTATTATGACTTTTGTGCTTGTGCCTTTCAGTTTTTCAAGGAATTTCTTTATTTTCTTGTCTATTTCCTTGAAATGCTTCTCATGCTTCTTGCTTCCTACCCCGAATTCATGGCTGAATGAATCGATGTCGGGCCAGTAGGCATAGATGTATTTCTTTTTGCCTTTTGATTTGACTGCCTTTGTTATTTTGTTTAGATAATCTGAGAATTTTGTGCATCCAACGTGAACTGCTCTTTTTCCTGTTGCGGTTGTGAATGCTGTGCCGAGAAGCATCTTTGGGTTTATTACAAATGATTTTGCATTTATTCTTGAGGTGAATGCAGATGCTCCAAGGATTTCATTCATTTTAACTTCTCTTTTCTCGAGATGCTCGTTGCCTCCTCTTGGCATGAATGGAAGAATCTTGACAAGTGCTCCTATTTCTTTCAGAAACATGAACCAAGCTGTTAATCCTGACTGCTGGGCTGGAACGCCTGTAAGGAATGTGCCAACTCCTGCTGATGTTGTTGGTGGAAAGACAGATGTTATTCTTCCCCTAATATTCTCTTTCAGGAAAGAATCGTGCTTTTTCATTAAATATTCAAAGCCCAATCCATCTATTACCATTAGAACTATATTTTGTGAGTTCTTTAACTCTGAAGAGGGGAGAATTCTTAATTCAGGGTAGATATTGGGTTTTGCGCCAAGGACATTGCCTATTGAACTCATCAAATTGACAATGCTTCCTCCTTTGTAGTCTGGCAAGTGCATGTTAGAATAATGGGATAAGGGGTTTTAAGGTTTGCTCTGCAAACCTTATACCTTCGTTTTAGAAAACTTCAGGTTTTAAGGGTTTTGATAATCGGAATATTAGATAAATTAACAAATAAGATTGTTTGTTCTGTTTGAACAAGATAGAAGCGAAGGTTTATTTCTTCTTCTTCGCTGCTTGTGTTCTTTGCTTCAGCGCCTTTGCAAATCCGCCCATCTGATAGTTGGATCTCAGCCTGAACTTTGCTTTTATCTGCTCGTAGTTCATGCCTGCTTTAACTGCCTTTGCAAATTGATAATAGGTCAGTCTCGGCCTTTCATCAATTGTTTGTCTTGTTTCTGCAGGTGCTTCTCTGACTAGTTCTCTTGCGGGTTTTCCTTCATCATATCCGATGACGCTGGCGAGACCTGATGCTGCCTCATTGACTTTGCCAAGCTTTTTGCTTATACCAAGAATTCCTCTCTCTGCTTTTTCTATCTCTGAGAGGTTTCCGCGGTTGTAGGCCCTTTCGAGCTTTGCAATTGTTTCATGGTAAGCTAATTCAAGAACCTGCGGCAGTGACTGTTGGAATCCTTCAAATGCTTTTGAAAGTCTGCTCACATAGAAGTCTCTTCTTTGCTTCAGAACATATCCAAGCGGTTTTGACGCATGCTGTGTGTATTTTCTTTTAGCCATATTTAGTTATTCGCCTCTATAGTAACCCAGCTCTTTTGAAAGCCAGGAACTTGATTTTCTCTTCTTCTGCCATTGCAGCTTTAACTATCTCAGATGGGTCTCCATTAAGCTTGTTTTCCCTCTGCGCCCTTCTTACATTGAAGCTTGCTCCTTCTTTTGCAACCATCTCAACAAGATATCTTAAGAAACTGCCGTCTGTCTTTTCTTCCCTCGCCTTGTAATCTTCATGCAATTGATTCACATAAAGCATCGGGGAGTCGCCTACCCAGTCTTCGAGTTTGCTTCTTAGGTGCATCTCATTTTCAGGGAAGTCAACTGGCTGTGGGCATGCAAACGGAATTCCTCTTCTTGGAGAGACTCTTTCCTGGTGCCCGTCAGGGTCTGCTTTGAATGCGCCTGGACCATGTGGCTTGTTAATGTCTGATGGTTTTTTCTTGCCTTCTCCATACTGGCGATGCCCTCCAGGGCTTGGTGATATTCCTGTAACATTTACAAGCTCTCCTTCAGGGTCGCGCTTAAGCAGTTCTCCTTCTTCTGTTCTTTCAAGCTCTCCCCAGATATCAACAATTATATCGTAGACTTTCTGGAATTGGGTGTTTGTCTGCTTTTGTCTGCCTGTTTTCTTGCTTTCTTCAACAATAGGGCGTATTTTTTCTGCTATTTCCTCGACTTTTTCATACCATGCCTTGAAAGCATTTCTCTGTCTGTCTATTCCATCTCTCCCAAGTATAAGCCTATTGAATCCATCATTTACAAAACCTGAGACTTTTCCAGAAGCCCAGACAGGATGTCTTCTGAATTCATCCAATTCTGCCACTGATTCATAGACAAGAACTCCTCTTGAATAAACTGCGACTTTGTCAGAGTTTGCTTTTGGATTTACGAATAAAACAACTTCTAGATTGCCCGGGCGTTCTTCATTTCTTATGGGTACTGCAATTTTTTCGTCAACTATTGAAGTCCCGTCATATTCTTCAGGTTCAATCTGCAGCTGCTTTACTTTCCCGCGCTCAACTTTCTCAAGTGTTATGTTTAGATTACCACTTCTTAATTCAGGAGCGTAAAGTTTTCCGAACCATTCAGATAGATTGTTCATTGTAAGGACTTTCTTTATTGTATCCTGCCCTACTCTGTTGAAGATGAGCCTTGTTCCATGGGAGAAGCATCCCTGGAAATCACTGTCTACTTCGCTTTGGTCTATCAACTTAGGCACAGCAATTATCCTGCCGTCTTTTATCTCCCACCTCATATAAGCATAATTTCTGTCGCCTGATTTCATGTCTTTTGTAATTATCTGCATTTGGTCTCCAAGAGAGCCGAATGCGAGCAGACCAAGAGCTTTTTCTCCTCTCTGGTCAACTCTTCCGCTCTTATCTGAATAGCCTATACTTGTTGGAAGTGTACGCAATTTATCATAACTCATTCCCAGCCCGTTATCAGAGACAATAACCGTTCTTTCATTTGGGATGAGCCTGACATTAACATAGCCCGGCGCTCCTTCTAACTTTGCATCAAGGCTGTTTGTGAGAAATTCCCTCATTGCTTTTCTCGGTTCATAGGCTCTTGCCGCTTCTATTAAGACTCTGTCTGCGCCTTTTTCGTGGAATCTGACTACAATTATCTCATCTGCCATTTTATTTCTTATCTCCTGATGCTTTTCTTATTATTGATGGTGGCTGTGCGAGTTTCATCCATGTATCCATGCCTTTTCCGCCCGCAATTATGTTATACATCTGAGTGATATAGCGGAGATTTTCTCCGAATAAACTGTCTCTCTTGAACTCTTCTGTAAGAACTTTTGCTTCAGATTCATGTGTCCTGAAGTAATCTATTTCTTCTGTGAGAAGTGTCATTAATTGAGATATTGCTTTTATCCTTCTCTCTGGTGTTGGGCGATATACTTGGGCCATAACCATTCCTGCATCAAGCATGTCTGCTGGGCCTATTCCTATTCCTTTTGTCATGCTTTCAATTATCCCGTCTATTCCTTTATTTTGGCTTTCGAGCAATGGGCCTGTGAGAACTTTCAAGGCTTCACCAAAACTCTCTCCAGTAAGCGCCCTTAGGGTTCTTTCCTGCTCAAGCGGTGATGGTGCTGATTCTCTCTGCTTGGGAGTGTAGGGCTTTCTTGCAGCAGGTTCGTCCATATTTATTGGAGGAATTGCGCTTTCGGGAATGAAGCAGTCAAGCTTTGTCAAATCATGAAGCTTTTTTCTTTTGTCGGGAGACATTCTTGATAATTCTGTCATTCTTCCAGCCATATAGTCTCCGAGAGTACTTCTTGCGATTCCGCATGCTTTGCCCAGAACATCCATGCCTTTTCCTTTATATTCAGAATTTTGATACCATTGTTTAAGCTGTTCATTCCAACTTAATGCCTGTTTGCTGTCTTGCTCTGTCATTTTAACCTTAATTTATAGAGATAATCCCTGTTTTTAAACATTTCTATTGTTACCATTATAAAGTAACATTTATATATCTAAAAGGGCTTTGCAGGGCATGGCATTGGATGATAACATGGACAATGGCACAAATCCACTTTGGCGAGAGAACCCAGATGGGCCTTATCCTAGAGGCATACCTAAGAAGCTTGAAGAATATCTCGAACTGCATGGAATTGCACCTGAGAAAGTCTTTGTGGATATGGGACGAAAAGAAGCGAGTATGCTTAGTGCTTATCAGCATTTTGCCTGGTACGTGTGGACTCGGCGTGGGAAGAAATTTGATATAATTACCACTGGCAAACAAAGCATTATACTCCGTGAAGGCGATAGTATAATGAAATTTTCTGGAGACGGGGGCAGAGAAGCAAAGTTATTTAGCAGAGTGCGAAAGGCAAATCCTAGATTAAAAAATGTGGCATATTATCCAAAACAAGGCATGGGCACACTAGATTGTTCAATAGTGCATAGTCCGTTCTCCAAACAAATAGACTGCGCCTATTTTAGATTGAATTATATTCCAGGACAAACTATAAGCCAAAATCTCTCGGAATCCACTTTCTCCGATAAAGATGCAGTGAAATATAGTCAGGGCATATTAAACGGACTCCTTGAACTGCGAAGGGCAGGCATAGTCCGGCATGCAGACATAAGGCCTTCAAACATAATCATTAATTCAGATAATAATGAGCCCATAATTGTTGATTTGGGGCTAGCTATGACTGAGGACATAGACAATTATTCCGATGAGCATAGTTATTCAGATTGGAACGACCTTGTTGGGCTTGGACAAACACTTTATAGAATGGTTACTGGGTTAGAAATTAGGAATAGTATGTTTAGTACTGGGGCAGGGCATAGAATCGATCCAAAGGCGCTTGAGAAAGCCAGGAAATTGCCACAGTGCACAGGATTGCAAGACCTGGTTTGTGATTGTTTAACTTCAGAATACGACGATTGCATAGAGATTAGTAAAATTCTCAGCAAGCACTACAATCACTTAAATTTCAGGTAATCAGCCATAATCTTGTCGCCGGATTTAGTCTTACTATTCTTTAACTCTTCATTTGTTGCGAGAATAAGCGGGGTGTTCGGCTTTTTCAAATTTTCCCTGATAATTTCTTCGTATTTTTTGCCCAATTTCATCTCATAGATATTTAGGTACCATTGAGTAATTGCGCCCTCGTTGCCGGGTCTGTCTGTGGCATATTTTGGCTTCAGCGTCTTGAGATATTTTAATGTGTATTCAGATTTTTGCAGGGACTTTAGAATATGCCTCTCTTCTATGAATTCTTCTTTTAATTCTCTAATTGGGGTTAGTTCTCTGTCTTTCCTGCTGTTTAACCACTTCTCGAACTCCGGAAGT
>JBFYLR010000008.1:0-3389 GCA_041305305.1 Nanobdellota archaeon | reverse complement strand
CTTTCTTTGGTTTTGCCATTGTAATAAATTATAAACAGCGCAGGAGTTATTGCTCCCCTCATTTCGAGGTTTTGCACCTGCAAAGTATATTTCCTTGAGATTTGATGGGTTTTTAAATCTTGTTAGGTTAACTAAGATATACTTGATTTTGTAAATCTCTTTGTCTGATATTGCTATTTTCCGAAGAAATTCTCAATTTCAATCAGCCTCTTCAGTTTCGCTTCTCTCCAAGCTGTTGAAATTCCTGTTTTAATGTAATCTGCCTGGAAGGCAAAGGCATAATCGGCTATGGAGGCATCCATTGTTTCCCCTGAGCGGTGGCTCAGGATAGTCTTTATGTTGTTGGCTTTGCAAAGTTCAAAGACTTTCTTCAATTCAAGCAAAGAGCCATTTTGATTTGGCTTTATTATCATTGCATTTATTGATTTGTGCTTTATTGCTTCTTTCAGTCTTGGAATCTGTGTTGCTGTCAGGTCGTCTCCGACAACAAGATGCTTCTTGCTTATTCTTGAAAATCCTATGAAATCCTCTTCCTGCATGGGGTCCTCAAGATAGAAGATATTATAGTTGTCTATTAAATTGTCCATGTAATGAATCTGCCCCGTCTGCTCAAGAGATTTTATATTATATCGATATTGGTTATTCTTGAAAAAAGAGGAAGCCGCAACATCGATGCCTATTCTTATCTTATCCTTAAATTTAATGAGGGCTTCGAGCGCTTCTTTATTTCCGCCCTGGATATGCCAAGCACCCTCATCATTCTTTTCAGAGGCATTAAATAATTTCCCAAGCTTGCTGTAGACTTCCTGCATTGCTTTGACGTTCTCCTTGAAAGATTTCTCATTTGGAATTATCTCGAATTCCTGGAAAATAGGATGAACTTTGAATCTTGAAGAATGCAGGCCACCTCCTATTGCATTCCCTACTGGAACAGGAAAGTTTTTTGCCTTTGGATTGACAACCTGCCATAACTGCTTCCCTCTCTCAATTGCAAGAGCCTTGAGAATTGCAGATTCCAGAGCAAAGAGAGCATTTGCTCCGAACTGCCTGGCATTTCTGAAGTGATATTTTTTGCATATAAAATTCTCAACTTTCTTCAAATCGTCGAATTTGTTTATCTCAAGAGAGGGATTGAAATGATTCAATTCGTCTATGGATATTTCAAGAGAAGTGTTGTAAGACTTTGTTTCATATTTGCCCGTTGACTTCCCGGAGGGAGATGAAGCAACACCTGTTCCGTTCACAGTTACTTTTATGGTAGGTTCACCTCTTGAGTCTGGTATTTTCTCTGCTTTCACCTCTCTAATTATCATATTTAACAAAGGAGAGAGGTGTTTTTAAGATTATTGAACGAGAATTAACAGGACAAAATGGGCAGAGAGGAGCAACATAAACAAACAATTTTATTTGATTAACAAAACTAATTAGAATATCTGAGAATAGTAATCTTACTGTTCTTCTGCAGCTGCAGGCGCTGTTTCAACGGGCTCGTCCTGGAAGTCTTCAACTTCATCCCCTTCAACCAAACCTAATTCGGCTGCGCCCTCTACAAGCTCTTTTTCAACTTCATGCTCTTTTGCAACAAGTTCCTCATCAGAAACTGTCTCTTCTTTGACTGCTGCAAGCTTGACTTTCTTCTTCTGGGGCATTGGCCTGTTTATTGTAATTGGAAGAACGCCTTCATTGAATTCGTGCTCGGCAATTTTCAAAGAGTCGTATTGTAATTTCTTCAGTTCGTCTTCAGAAATTCTCAAAAGAAGCGGGGCGTCCATTGCAATTTGCAATGCGCGGGCACCTATAATCCTTGCAGTTTCGTACCTTGTAAATTCATGCTCCATATTAATATAAGGGGTTTAGAGAAACTTTTTAAGCTTTTCGTTAAACTCTTCAAATTTCTCTTGAACTATATCCATCATCTTATCTATTTCTGCCTGAGTAAATGGTGTTGCGCCGTTCTTCTGGCAGGAATTTATCATGTACTGCCCATCCCACTTGGATAATCCGAAAGTTATTCTTGTCTCGCATGCTTCTTCCTCTTCTCTTGTAGGATCCATGATTATTGAATCGCCAAGCTTGTAGAAGCTGAATGAAAGAGGAGCTGTCTCTTTTGAGATAGGAAGTTTCTTTGTAGGTTTCTTGTCATAATCTATTTTCCCGTCCTTATCCAATTCTGGGAGCATTGAATTCTTCAGAGCTACAAGTGCGCCGAGAGTTGCAGCATCAATCAAATTCCCATCATCATTCATTGGATAGACATCTATGTAGACTGTCCAGACTTTCTCGCCTTCTTCTATTACGAGCTTGTCAAGTTCAATCATGTGAGACTCTCTTATAGCTCTGTCAACAAGTCTTGGAAGTTCGATTGCAGGGAACCCTGGAGGGCCCATCTCAAACCTTGGAGAAGCAATCGGAAGGAAATCTCCTGAAACAGTAAGATTGCCTTTGTCAGGAGAATCAGGATATGGGGCGCCCATTCCAATTTTTATTCCGACAAGAACATCTGTTTTTCCTATTTTAACCTGGGCGCTTCCTTCTGCCTTATTTGAAATATCAAGTTTAACAGATACATCTCTGTGTTCAAGAAGCTTTCTTCCGTCAAATCTCTTATTTTCAGAGAACATCTTTCTCAAGGTTTCAATCGTCAGATTTGAAGTATGCATTGAGCTCATTTTTCAATAGCCTCCTTAAGTGTTTTTTTCTGGAATTCATAAATTTCCTTGCATACTTCTGATGCAAGTTTAGTTATCTTCTTTACAACTTCAGGCTGTATCTTTCCGTCCAATTGAAGAAGAGTGAATTCATCAGAGTTTGCAACTTTTGCAACTGCAAAGTCTGTTGCGCCTTCTCCTTCCTCGAAATCTTCTTCTTCCTTTGTAAGATCAACAACAAGCTCTTTGTCCTGCTTTCCAACTGCGACTGAGCAGACTAAATCTTTCATAGGTATTCCTGCATGCGCCAATGCAAGAGAAGCAGCATTTATTCCTGCAGTTCTTGTTCCTGCGTCTGCCTGAATTATGTAAATCTGAACATCAATGACGGTGTTAGGGAATCCTTGCAAGTCTATTACTGGCTCAAGAGCCCACTGAGTAACCTTAGAAATTTCCTGGCTTCTTCTGGAAGGCCCTGGTTTCTTTCTGTCTGAAACTGAGAATGAAAGCAAATCGTAATTTACTCTTAATATTCCAGTAGAAGGGTTCTGCATATGCTGTGGATGAAGCTGTCTTGGCCCATATACTGCAGCTATCGCGACAGTATTTCCGAACGAAAACATTGCTGAGCCGTCTGCATTTGGAACAACGCCTATTTTTGCAGACATGGGTCTCAATTCATCGTTCTTTCTTCCGTCTGGTCTTTTGTGTTCTTTTGCCATAATTATTTGTTCTTCTCGA
>JBFYLR010000007.1:0-6726 GCA_041305305.1 Nanobdellota archaeon | reverse complement strand
TTTTGATGTTAAAAAGAGAAAGAATTAGAGAGTTATTTATTTTTTATAGAATTTTAATTATTTTGTTTAGTTACACTAATCTTTAAATAGTATACCTCACAGATAGAAAAGTAAAAAAGAGATAAGATGGCAAAAAAATGCATATACTGCAAGTGTGAAATTGATGCTGATTCCGTCGTAGATGTCTGCATAAGATGCGGACATGCAGTATGGGGGGAGAAAATGTTTAAGGCAATTGTTGACAATATGGAAGGAGCAAGAAAAACAGGCTCCCTCGAACAAGGCTCTGTATCAACAAGCACTTTCAAGCCAATTGAGAAATACGGAAAATACTGATTATTGCCAAAGGCAATTCTGAAGAGTTGCCCTCTTCAGCCCATTCTGTCCTAAATAGCTGCACGGAAGTTTTAAAAACCGAATTTTGTAACTATTTCCATGCTTAAACACAAACCAATAAGAGAAAAAGGAAAGTTCTCGCTTATGCGCTTCTTTCAGAAGTTCAAGGCAGGAGATTCTGTAGCAGTAGTAAGGAATCTTGGATTCACGCTCGGATACCCGAAGAGAATACAGGGAAGAACCGGAAAGGTGATTGAGAAGAGAGGCTCTGCATACTATATTGAAGTGAATGACCTTAACAAGCCGAAAAGATACCTAATTAAACCCATCCACCTTAGGAAAATTGAGGATAAAAAATGATAATCTCAAAGAAACCACTCACATTGGCAGAAGTTGAGTCGCTTGTACCTAAGAGCGAGGAAAAGAAGCCAATCCATGTATATTTGAAGAGCTTTGGCTCCCTTTCAAAGGCAGACGCCCTGAAGATGATAGAAGAGCTCAGAGCACTTAATAATCCAAAGCTTAAGGAGGAGAATTATATCAAGATAGCTGATTTTCTTCCTAAAGACATAGAGGATGTAAACAAAATTCTTTTAGAAGCTAACTTGAGTGAGGCGGAAGCAAACGCCATCATCGAAATAGTCAAGAAATACTGAACATGACTGACAAAGAAGATTATGCAATAGTGTTAGATTACCTTCCAAACGGCTATCCGCTTGGAGGCAGAATGATGCCCGTAGCACAAGCCATAGGCGAGAAAACACTTGCGCTTCTTGAGCTTGTTCCAAGGAGAGGCATCTCACTTGAAGTAAAGGAAAAAGTTTATATAGGCCCGGACAAGAGAGATAAGATATACTACATCGCTGGTAGATTGCAGCGAGATAAGATTACAGAGACTGCAAAGATCCAACTACAGGAATTTGTTGAAAAGCTAGTTGCGGAGCAGGAGAAGAAATTCGTAGATTTCTTTAATAATGCTCCTCCTATCAACATGAGGCTTCATCAACTTGAACTCCTGCCTGGATTCGGCAAAAAGCATATGCAGGAAATCCTTGCAGAAAGGGAGAAGAAACCTTTCGAGTCCTTTGAGGACATGAAGGCAAGGGTTAGTAATCTTCCTGACCCGAAGAAAGCAATAGAGAAAAGGGTCCTGGAAGAACTGCTTGAGAAGCAGAGATTCAGTCTATTCATAAAGTAAAATGGCAGAAAAACAAGAAAATAAACCGGAGAAGGCAAAGAAGATAGAGAAGCCTCAGAAAACTGAGAAGCCTAAGAGGCCGGAAGAAAAAGATGAGTATGAGTCACTTGTAAGAATTTTTGGATATGACATCCCTGGTTCAAAGAATATCTACACTGGATTTACAAGAATAAAAGGAGTCTCATGGGCAATATCCAATGCAATATGCCTTAAGACAGGATTCCCAAG
This sequence comes from Nanobdellota archaeon, assembly GCA_041305305.1. Taxonomy (GTDB): domain Archaea; phylum Nanobdellota; class Nanobdellia; order Pacearchaeales; family GW2011-AR1; genus JAOAJC01. Next base: position 4,964 of record JBFYLR010000007.1, on the reverse strand, counting down.
AAGCAAGAAAATATCTGAGTTATCAAAGGCAGACATAGCAAAGATAGAAAAGTTCATTGAGAGCCTTCAGGTTTATGATTTTATGAAGAATAGAAGAAATGACATAAGCACCGGGAAAACAGAGCACTATTATGGAACTGACTTGGACATGAAGCGTGATTTTGACATAAAGAGATTGAGAGAGATTAAGTCATACAGAGGAATAAGGCACGCACTAAGACAGCCAGTCAGAGGACAGAGAACGAGGTCACACTTCAGAACCAAGGGGAGAGCAATGGGGGTTAAAAAGAAGAAGAAAGAATAAGCATGATACGCAAAAAGAAAAGATATTCAAGACCGAAGAAGGCGTTTGAGGCCGCAAGAATAGCTGAAGAGAATGCGCTCCTTAAGAAATATGCATTGAAGAATAAGCTAGAGGTTTGGAAAACAATTGCGAAGGTAAACTATTACAGAAAGAGAGCAATGGCGCTTGCAAGATTGTCATTTGAAGAGCAGAGCGTGCTTTTCAATAAGTTAAAGGCGCTTGGATTGAATACAAATACTACTGCAGATGTTCTTGCGCTTAAAATAGAAGATTTGCTTGAGAGAAGACTGCCGACAATGGTTTTCAAGAAGAATCTTGCCAAGACCCCCCAGGAAGCGAGGCAGATGGTTGTTCACAAGAGAGTGCTTATTGATAATAAAGTGATTGACTCTCCGAGCTATCTTGTATCCGTTGATTCAGAGAATATGATAACATTGAAAAAGAAGAAGCAGAAGGAAGTAAAGGTGGAAGAAGCTCCAAAGGCAGAAGTGGAGGTTAAGGCATAATGGCAGAGAAAGAAATAAAACCAAAGGAGGAAGCAGAGGTTGAAAAATCAGAGGAGAAAAAAGAGGAAGTTAAGGCTGAAGAAAAAGTTGTTGAAGAGGCAAAAGAAGCCCCTGAAAAAGTTGTTGAAGAAAAGAAGAAGGAAAGACCTGAGAGAGCAGCGATAGCATATATCTTTACTTCACAGAACAACACAATGATTCATATTACTGATTTGGCTGGAAATACTCTTTCAAGAATAACCGGTGGGATGGTTACCAAACATTCTAGACTGAAGGCAGACCCTACCATAGCAATGTTTGCGGCGAAGAAAGCAGCTGAAAGAGCGCGTGATTTGGGAATAACCTCTCTTTACATTCGTTCAAAGGCAAAGACAGGAAGCCCTGGATTCGGCTCAGGAGGGCATGCTGCGATAAAGACTCTTGGAAAAGAAGGGTTCAGAATAATAAGCATTTTGGACACTACAAGCGTTCCAAGGGGCGGACCAAAGAAGAAAGGAGGTAAGAGAGGAAGAAGAGTTTAAACTCGGTAAGTTTAAAACCCTATTTTTCATAAAAATAATATGGATGTTGTAAAGAAAACACCTGAACTTCTTGTTTTAAGAATTGATGCGAACGAATCTCTTGCTAATGCAATAAGAAGAAGCGTTGCGGAAGTTCCTACTCTTGCTATTGATGAAATAGAGATGTTTAGGAACGACTCTGCCCTTTATGATGAGATGATTGCATTGAGACTTGGGTTGACGCCTTTGAAGACAGAGAAGGCGATGAGCAAGAAGACAAAGATAGATTTGAAGATATCAAAAGTTGGACCCTGCATGGTATATGCTTCTGATTTGGATGGAAATGCGGAGGTTGTTCATCCTAAAATGCCTATAGTGATGCTTGGAGAAGGACAGAAACTTGAGCTTGTTGCGACAGCAGTCCTTGGGAAGGGCATAACTCATGCAAAGTACATTCCCGGATTGTGCTATTACAGGCACTTGCTTGAAGTAAAGTCAACCCCTCAGATAGACGGCATTGTGCAGAGTTCAAAGTCTGTCTTGAAGCCTGAGAAGTCGGGGAGCAAGTGGATTTGCGACCTCAATGAAGCTGAAGTTGATGATATAGAGAAGATTGAGAAGGACTCAATCAAGCCGCACAATGAGATCATCCTATTTATTGAATCATACGGCTCGATGGAAGCAAAAGATATTCTTGCAAAGGCAGTTGAATCACTTTCTGACAACCTCGATGAATTTGAGAAGTCTATAAAGTAGTTTTGGTTTGCAACAATTAAGTTTAAATAAGTACTCTTTTTAAGCATCTCACGTTAAAAATTTTTAAAATGATAGTAATGCGCAAAGCGAGGAAGTCAAATGCATAGAATTGCTAGACCATCTGATTTAGAAGAAGCTCTTGGAGATATCAGTTCTTTTATAAGAGGTTTATCAAAGCCGGACAAGATATACTTAACAAAAAAAATTGCAGCCCAGCTGAAGAGAACAAGAACCGAATATACTCATCTTCTGCACGAAGACCATCCTCTGGTTGTTAGAATAAATTATCTAAAGATGAGATACGCGGAACTTGGAGAGATGTATCAGGCGTTAACAGGAATGAAATATAACCCTGTAAACCATCGCACTGCAAAAGATAAAGAGGCATTAAAATGATGAAAGACAGCTACCTAAAGAGATATCTGCACAGAATGGCAGTTCATTGCCATAGTGCGACGGTAAATATGGGGCAGATGGAGAAAGTTGTAATGGCATACAGAGTTGCATGCAAACAAAGAAGGCCAGTACTTGACAGAGAATTCAAACAGTTATATAACGGATTGGCTAGAATTATCGGAGAAGAAAAAGCCCTTGATATAGTGGACCATATGTTTAACTCCAATAGGGCAAAAGCCCGCGCATATTAAGAATACTTTTAAAAACAGCTCTTATTCTATATTTTCAAGCGGGTGTGCCGGAGTGGTCAAACGGGCGTCGTTAAGGCCGACGTTGCTTAGTGCATACCTAGGTTCGAACCCTAGCACCCGCATCTTCGTTCACCGAAGAATTAGGGCTCGCAGCAAAGCGAGAAGCCCTAAGGCGAGAGTGAATCGAAGAGATTCGTATTGCAAGAGAAAATCAAAAATATCTTTATTAGAACAAAATTATAAAAATCTCTCAATATCCTTTTTTATCCAGCCTTTCTTCTCTAGAATGCCCGTTATCTCGTCAATTGAATAACCTCTCCTCTCGCATTCTGCGATGTATTCTCCCAAATCCTGCTTCTGTTTTCTGTAGTTTCTCTCCTGATGGAATGCAAGAATGAAGCCAGCTATTGTGAATGCGATTACACTGAAGAAGATAGTTTTATGGATATCGAAATCAGGGTTGTTGTGTATGCTGTCGTAAACGGCATTTGCGTCAAGGCTGGGCTTTGTGGCGGCAACAAGCACAGCTAAGACAAATAAAACTGATAGAACAGTGAGCAATATTTTCTTCCTATTATCTTGCATTTTCCAGCCTCTTTAATCTTAATTCCAAGTCTTTGAGCTTTATTAGGATTTCCTTTTTGCCCGCATAGGGCTCTTTCTCCATACTCTCTATGAAATCGGATAGATAGGCATTGAAAAGAGTGCTTAGCTTGCCCCCAAACATCCCTAGTTTTGTCTTTGCTTTCGCAAGTTTTTCTGAGTCTACGGTAATATTTATCCTTGTTTTACTCATACTTATAAATGTGTATTAATGTGTTTAAATAGATTTCGGCAATTAAGTTTAAATAGGCATGATATGAACAGAGATTATGAAGAAACTCAAGAGAGCATCAATAAGCAGGACAAAGCTTAAGAGAAGGATAAAAGATAAAACCAATCCTGAAACAGCAGATGCGATAGCGCTTGCTCTAAAGAACCCTGCATGGAACAAATATGCCAAACTTCTTTCACAGTCTACAAGAAAACAATCTTCACTTAATCTTGGAGAGATAGATGCAAAAACAACAATGGGAGACACAGTTCTTGTGCCTGGAAGAGTTCTTGCAGTAGGAGAAGTAACAAAGAAGCTGAGAATATGCTCATTCGGGATATCAAAAGGAGCAATGGAGAATTTGAAGAAGACGAGATCCGAATGGATTCATATTAGTGATGAAATAAAGAAGAATCCTAAGGCAGAGGGATTAAAGGTGCTAAAATGAGCGAGCAAATTGTAATAGACGCCGCAAATTCAGTTCTTGGAAGAGTAGCAAGCTATGCTGCAAAGCAGGCGCTTCTTGGGAAGAATGTAGCGGTTGTAAACTGCAATGATGTGCTCATAACCGGAAGAAGAAACCTTATCCTTGAGAAATTCACAAAGATGAGACAGAGGGGGAAGGGACAGGCATGGGCCCCAATTGTGCCAAAGGTGCCCGAGAAACTCGTAAAAAGAACAATAAGGGGAATGCTTGATTATACACAGAGGAGAGGAGAGGCAGCATTTGACAGAATAAGATGCTACAATGAAACTCCAAAAGAATTTGAGGCTGTTAAAAAAGTCTCTGTCGCGAAAGAAATAGTAACAAGGACAATTAAACTTTCAGAGGTTGCAAAGATAATGTAAAATGGAAAATCAAATATTCTCAGGAAAAAGAAAGAGCGCGGTTGCGAAATTAAGAATAAAAGACGGAGAGGGCAAGATATTTTACAATGGGCTGTCGCATAGCGAACTTACTCTATTCCACAGACTTGCGCTTGCAGAACCTGTGAGAATACACGAGCAGATTCTCGGACCTTTCAAACAGGATATGTATATTACGACAATGGGCGGAGGAAAGGAAGCACAGATACAGGCAGCTAGGCTTGCAATTGCGAGGGCTCTTGTCGAAATAAGCGGTTCTGAAGTTCTGAGAAAAGCATATATTTTGTATGATAGAAATATAATCGTTCAGGACTCAAGAAGAAAGGAAGCAAGAAAGCCTGGAGACTCCAAAGCAAGAGCGAAGAGGCAGAAGTCATACAGATAAGAGGATTTTTTTATTTTTATAGAATTTTACCGTTCGAGCAATAATCCAGTGATATCATGATAGAGCAATTTTTTGACTCTCTCACTGCCATCCTTGTTAAACATAACAAACTCATAACATGAAGCATCTCTGCCCTCATCTTTAACTCTTCCCAGATGATATTCCTCTCCAAGGTGTTTGTCTTT
>JBFYLR010000006.1:0-5568 GCA_041305305.1 Nanobdellota archaeon | reverse complement strand
GCTGGAATCTGCCTTCTATGAGTTCTGTGTAGACTTCGTCTTCAAAGAGAACTGCCTCAATAACTTCATTTAGCATTTTGAGACTATCTTATTCGGGTTTTTAATTTTTACTACTTCTCTGAATGAAATAATGTCCACTATGTTTAAAAGAGTATAATTTTACTGATTATCATGGCAGAAGGGAATGAGAACAATAAAGGCAAGGAGATTGGTCCAATTTTATGTATCGCAGGCTCGATTGTTTGTTTAGGGAATGCCTTGGAGCAGATTGTGGCTTCTTCGAGTGAGCGTGCAGTGTTATTGCAATCTCAGCTTGCGAAATGCCCCGAGATAACAAGGCAGGCTTATGGCCAAGCATTAGATTTTGTTAATCAGGTGGCCCCTTATAATCAAGGTATCTTGATGTTTAGTCTTGGCACAGCTGGTTTGGCTATTGGGACAGCAATAGCTTATATAAGAAGATAACTTCGAGGACTGATATCCTTGACCCTTCCGTTTTCACGGAAGGTTTTTATAGGTGTTTTTTCTTGGGTATTTATGGCAGGAGATTCAAAGATGAGCATGCCCGGAACATTCGGCGGACTTATGAGGTATGATGAGGAATATAAGAGCAGATTCATGCTTTCGCCTTATCATGTAATAGGCTTTTTGGTTATTGTTATGCTTTTTGTATTGGCTTTGAAAGTATTCTGGCCTATTGGGGGATAGTTCTAAGATGTTCGGCGGATTAGGGGGCATTGACCCGAAGAAAATGAAGGCAATGATGAAGCAGATGGGAATCAATCAGGAAGAGATTGAAGCTTCAAGAGTTATAATTGAGAAAGAGGGCGGGAAGATTATTGTTAATAATCCGAGCGTGCAGAAGGTCACAATGCAGGGGAATATTTCTTTCCAGATTGCAGGAGAGGTAAGTGAAGAGGCAGAGGGAATAAAAGAAGAAGATATTTTAATGGTTGCTGAGAAAACGGGGAAGAGCAAAGATGAGGCTAAGAAGGCTCTGGAAGAAAGTTCTGGAGATATTGCAGAGGCGATTGTGAAGCTATCTGACTGAGAATTATCAGACTATAATCTGGCAGGGGGGAGCAACTTAGGGGATAAGTTTAAAGGCTTTATCTGATAAAAACAAACATGGCTGAAGCAAGGATGAAGAAAGTCGAGGAATATTATTCTAATAAGATAAAAGATGTAGAAATTCTTATTGATAATGTTTGGGACCCTCATAATGTGGCTGCGCTTTCAAGGACAGCTGATGGTTTGGGCTTGGAAAAGATAAATCTTTATTATACTCATAATAAATTTCCTGATTTTTCGAAAGTTGGGAAGAAGTCAAGCTCCTCTGCAAATAAATGGATAAAATATGAGAAGATAAAAGACTTGAAGAAGTTTGCAGATGAGAAGAAGAAAGAGGGATTTGTTTTTATTGGGGCTGATTTTTCCAAGAGCGCTGAAAGGCTTGATGAATTTGTTTTCCCTGAGAAGGTTATCTTAGTTTTTGGCGCTGAGAGCGAAGGAATAAGCGATGAGATAAAGAAGATTTGCGACAAGTTTGTTCTTATTCCAATGGTTGGAATGGTTGAGAGCTACAATATCTCTGTTGCAGCAGGTATTTTCATGTATGAGCTGTTCAGACAGAAAGGTGAGAACTTGAAATTGAGGGGCTTTGAGGTGAAGCAGAGAGATGAATAATGTTTATGCTGGATTTGTTGACTGCTTTGGAAAGTCTCTTTCACTCTCCCAGAGCTCTGAGCATCTCGTCTCAGATGTTCTTCCTGTTGTTGATGACAACAAGCTTATTTTAAGGGCTTTTGAGGGAGTTCATAAGTCTGTTTTGCTTTCAATAGAATCCATATTGAAGTTTGAGCATCTATTCAAGAGAATAAATCTTACAAATTCCAGGCAGACTAATTTAAAGCTGTTCTTTGATAGGTGTTCTGAGAGATACGGGATAAGTGATGAAGACAAATCTATACTAAGGGAGGTAATTTTGCTTGGAAAGAAGCATAAAGAAGCTGGATTTGAGTTCTCAAAATACCGAAAAGTCATAATCATGCAGGATTCAGGGCAGATTTCAGAAATAGGGGTCGAAAGTATCAAAAAATACTCAGCAGCAAGCCGTAAAATGGCAGAAAACGGCTTAAAAGAGCTCTATAAAGCATTTTAGAAAGGTATTTAAAGAAAAACTACATTCTAAATTCTGTTCTTTGGTAGGAGACGAGAAAGGATTAGTGGATGGAGAAAATAATAAAGGAAAAGATTAGTGCAGACCATTTGCTCTATGTGAGTTTGAAGTACACAAAGACTTGTGATGTAATTATAAATCTCCTTTTGAGGTGGAAGATTCTTATTGATTTGGGCATAGAAAAGCTTATTGAAAAGGCAAAGAAGGCAAAGAAGTGGAAGAAGGTTTCTGACGCTCCTAGGGCAAAACTCATACAATTAAAGGAAATATACTCTGATGAACCGATTATTACGCAGACATTGGATCTTTTTGAGCTCTTCCGAGACATTGAGAAGCTTGATAAAATAAGGGAGAGCGAATTTAGAAAAGGAGTATGCCTTAAGATTACGTACAAGGGGCAGCAGATATGCGTAAATCTCGATAAATTGAAGGAATACGCTGCTCTTGTAGAAAAGTTTATAACCTACCTTAAGTAAATTTTTTTGTGAGGCATAGTTTAATGCAGCTAACACTAAAAAAAGATGTCCAAATTAATAACCATAACTTCTGGGAAAGGCGGGGTTGGAAAGACAACAACTGCAATTAATCTTGGCGCTGCGCTGAATTCTCTTGGGAAGGATGTGGTTATTCTTGATGCAAATCTAACAACTCCTAATGTAGGGTTGCATCTTGGGGCACCCATAGTTCCTATTAATCTTAATCACGTTTTATGCGGAAAGGCTCCTGTTGTTGAGGCAATATATGAACATGAGTCCGGAACAAAAGTCATTCCAAGCTCTTTGTCTGTGCGTGATCTTGGAAATATAAATCACTCAAAATTGAAAGATGTTGGAAAGAAACTGAAGAGAATAGCTGATTTTGTTATATACGACTCTGCTGCCGGGCTTGGGGATGAGGCTGTTGCTGCGATTGAGCCAAGTGATGAGTTGATAATCGTTACAAATCCTGAGATTCCTGCAGTTACCGATGCTCTTAAGACAGCAAAGCTTATTGAACAGATGGGGAAGAAAGTGAGAGGGGTTATTGTAACCAGGGTAAAGGGTTCAAAGTACGAGATGCCTATTGAGAATGTTGAAGAGATGCTTGAGCTTCCAGTTATAGGAATTATTCCTGAAGATGCAAACGTTCAAGAGGCTCTTGTACTGAAAGACGCTCTTGTACATACTCATCCGAACAGCAAGGCTGCAAAGGCTTACAAAAAGATTGCTGCAAGCATTGCTGGAGTCAAGTACAAAGAAAAAGGCTTTTTTGGAAGAATATTTGATTGGAGTTAACTCCAATCAAAAGGGAATCTAACTTATCTTTGAGCCAGAATCAATCTTTTTCTCGGGGGTTAATAAAATAACTTTGCTGTGGTCTTCAGAGACTGCTGCAAGAAGCATGCCTTGGCTTTCTATGCCTTTCATCTTTCTCGGCTCAAGGTTACAGATAACTATAATCTGCCTGTCTTTCAGCTCTTCCTTCTTGTAGTGCTGTTTTATTCCTGCAAGAATTGTTTTTTTCTCCTTGTTTCCTATATCTACTTCAAGCTTGTAAAGCTTGTCTGCGCCTTCTATGTCTTCAATCTTATTTATTGTTCCAACTCGCAAGTCAAGCTTTGCAAAGTCGTCGTATTTTATCATGTCTGCCATTGTTGCTATACCTGGAATATCTCTTTTTGGGTTTTTATTATTATCTGATACTACTTTCTCTTTCCTCTCTTGCTGCGGGCTTTCTCGCTGATGCTGTGAAGCTCCTCCCTGCGGAGTTAAGAGATCTATCTTCCTAAAGAGAGGAGATGCTTTCTTTATTTCCTTTGCCGTAAATGTCTTTGTTATTTTATCTGAGGACTCTGGCATGAATGGGCTGAGAAGCTCTGCTATTTTCAGGATGCTTTCCTTGAGTTCAGAAAGGACTTTCTTGTCTTTGGTTTCCCAGGGCTTTTTCTCCTGCACATATTCATTGCATGAATCAATGAATGCAAATATCTCGTTCAATGCCTTGTCAAGCTGATAAGATTCCATCAACTTTTCTATTTCTTTTTCTCTCAGCTTCTTGATTAGCTTGTTGGAAGTCTTTTCTGCTCCATTTGTTTCTATTAATCCTGAGACTCTTGAAACGAGATTGCCCAGCTTGTTTGCGAGTTCGTTGTTGTGCCTTTCTATAAGGGCTCTTTCTGAAACATCTCCATCCTCTCCGAAAGAGATTGCTCTCAGCATGTAATATCTCAATGAGTCTGCGCCGTATGTCTGTGCGAGATAGACTGGGTCAATCACATTCCCAAGAGATTTGGACATTTTCTGCCCGTTTACTGTGAAGTAACCATGAATGAAAAGGCTTTTTGGGAGTTTTTTGTTCAATGCCAGCAAAATTGCTGGCCAGATTGTTGCGTGGACTCTGAAAATATCTTTAGCCATCAATTGGACATCTGCAGGCCAGAATTTCTTCTTATTTTCATCTGTCTTTAAGCCTGAAATGTAATTCCAGAACGCATCAGGCCAGACCCAGGCGGTGTGATTCTTGTCAAATGGTAGTTCTATTCCCCACGGAACTTCAGATTTCTTTCTTGAGATGGATATGTCCTGCAATCCTTTCTCTATAAAAGGAATTATTTCATTTTTTCTCACATTTGGAAGTATCTCAAATTCATCCTTCTTTATTGCATTGAGAATTTGCTTCTGGAATTTTGACAATTTGAAGAGATAGGCTTCTTCTTTCTTAATTTCTATCTCCTGGTTAGGGTGAAGGGGGCATTTTCCATCAATCAAATCAGATTTTGTAAGATATTGCTCGCATCCTGTGCAGTAGCATGATTCATAAATTCCCTCATAAATGAATTTGCCGTCATATAATTCCTGGAGAACATTCTTTACCTCTTCCTCATGGTATTTGTCTGTCGTTCTTATGAAATTGTCGTTTGTTATATTAAGGAGACTGAATGCTCTCTTGAATTCATGCGCTATTTTATCAACAAATTCCTTTGGCTTTTGGTTGTTTTTCTTTGCTATTTCCTGTATTTTCTTTCCGTGCTCGTCAGTTCCAGTTAGAAAGAACACCTCTTTTCCCTGCTTCTTGTTCCATCTAGCCAGAACATCAGCCGCAATTGTTGTATAAGCGCTTCCGATGTGAGGTCCTGCATTCGCATAGTATATTGGGGTTGTAACATAAAACGTCTTTTTGATTGCCATAGTCATTGTAATTAAGAGCTATATAAAAAGGTTAGGTTTTTAAACCAATTTTATTAGGGATATTCATGGCAAAGGGATTGTATAGTCATCTGAAGGAGCTCTGGAGAAAGCATGATAGAGAGCTTGTAAAGACAAGAATGATTAAATGGAGAGAGGGATTAGCCATTGCTGAAGTTGAGAAGCCACTTAGGCTGGATAAGGCAAGAGCACTTGGATACAAGG
>JBFYLR010000005.1:0-11356 GCA_041305305.1 Nanobdellota archaeon | reverse complement strand
CCTATATCAAAAGCGAAATCAGTTTTAAGAAAGTGGAGGATTATGCTTCCCTTTCCAACCTTTATTCTCTGTCTTGAATCATTTATGCCATTTGTGAATACATGAACCTCGCATCCGAGCTCGGCCAAGTTCCTTGAAAGATAGTAAGTATGCATCGCATTTCCATTATTCACAGGGCGCTCTATGGGATAGTAATAACTAATCAGAGCAACCTTGAATTGCTTCTCAAACATCGAATGAAAAAGCTTTAAAACATCCTCTAGCATATAATTGTTATAATAAGAGTGGTTAAAAGCGTTTTGTTTTAATGGCTCTTAACAAATAAAAATGACAGGGGCACTGATGATAAACAATGCAAATATTCTTCTGATAGCGAAAGCCCTTATCATAATAGCTCTAGGAGTTCTTATCGGCTACATATTTAAATTTCTCATAAGAGATTTCATCAACAAGTTAGTACTGAAAAAGATATTCAAAAGAGATATCTCTGCATATGAAACCGCTGCAATGATAAACAAGGTGTTTACGGAAATAATCCAGTGGACAATTATATTGCTCTTACTGAATTACTCCCTCACAATGCTTAATTTTGACCTTCTTTCCAGAATGTTTTCATTTATAATAGCAGAGATTCCAAAGATAATCTTCTTTCTTGGAATTATCTCAGCAGGGCTCCTTATAGCAAAACTAGTCTCAACAAGAATAAAGAATAAGGACATTGAGAAGAAAGAAGAGATATCATTTATTATAGAAATAATGATTATTGCTGCATTCGCCCTAACTGCCCTGGAATTTATAGGTATAAAAGCAACTGCCCTTGTCGAGTTGTTTAAAGTAGTGCTTTACACCATTGCAGTAATAATAATCTTAATAATATTTAAACCAAATATACTTAAGAAAAATAAAAAGTAATCATTAAAAAAGATGGCAGACATATCAAATCTCGGAGCAGCACTCGGCAGTCTTAGCTTTGAAGAAGCATTTCCTGTCCTAAAAACAATAGCCATATTTGCTATAGGGCTCCTGTTTTACTCGATATTTATCTTTAAGTTTTACAGATTTGTTGCAAAGAGAGATATATTTGAGCTTAATCTTCAGCAATACAGCACATCTAAAAATGCCTCGTTGAAGAAAACAGGCAGCGTATTATTCTATATTCTGGAATATCTTATAATATTCCCTCTGATTACTTTATTCTGGTTTGGAATACTGTTTATGCTCATGATATTTCTTGCGAAGAACCAGCCCATAGAGAGCATACTCCTTACTGCAATGGCAATCGTGGCAATTGTAAGAGCAACTTCTTATTACAATGAAGACCTCTCAAAAGACCTTGCTAAAATACTTCCATTCACACTTCTCGGATTATTTTTGATAGATGCATCATATTTCTCCCCTTTATCTTCAATAGAGCTGATGAGCCAGGTGCCCCTGCATATAAAGAGCATCGTCTATTACTTTGTTTTTATAGTAATTGTTGAATTCTTCTTCAGAATAGGGCATGGAATAGCATCTCTTCTTGGTTACGAAAAAGACGAGGACGACTAGCAGGGATTTGTCCAATTAGCTCAGTCTAAGACGACATCTTAAATAAGCATAATTAATCAATGCTCTTAAAATTAAAGGAAAAGATAAAATATCTTGAGAAAAAATATAAAGTTTATGTTATCACCCCAAAAGTTTTATATAACCTCTTTAGCATTCCATTATCAAGTCCCCTTAGCTCAGCCGGTAGAGCATCTGACTGTGATACGGGATAGGCAATAGCCTAACAAAAATTAGCAGCTTCCAGGGGAAACCTTGGAATGAACAGCGAGTAAATTCAGGGAAACCCGAACCTAAACGAGGGCAATCCTGAGCCAAGCCCGAGAGGGAAGGTGCAGAGACTAGAGACTCGCTACCTAAAGCTCAAAAAGCCAGGGTAATGGTATAGTCCTACCCTCCAAGTAACTGGAGAAGGTCGTAATCAGAGGGTCGCTGGTTCGAGTCCAGCAGGGGACGTTGCTACTGCTAAATTTAAAGAAACTTCTTTTAACTTTGGTTCATTGAATAATAAATGAGAGAAACACGGAAATATTCAGATAGAAGACAATACATAATAGACTCAGTTGCCAAGAGAAGAAAGAAAATCCGCCTCAAAGCAATCGAGCAGCTAGGCGGAAAATGCATGAGATGCGGATATAACAGATATCCTGAAGCCCTAGAGTTCCATCATAGAGACCCATCAAAGAAATTATTTGGCATAGGACAGAAAGGATTGACAAGAAGCTGGGAGAGAGTAAAAGCAGAAGCAGAAAAATGTAATTTACTTTGTGCGAACTGCCACAGAGAACTCCACGCTGAACAAGATAAAGAAGTATCAAATAATAAAATTTAAATATTATCTGCCTTGACAAGAATAATGCAAAGAACTCAGCAAAGAAAGTCGTTGGTTGAAAGAATATCCTCCTGGATAAGTGCAACAATCTCTGTAAGCTATTGCAGCGCCATGAACTCAAAAACATTTGAATGCTTTCACAATCCAGGTTATGTCTGCCTTCATCCAGAGAAATTCAGGGAATGCGAAGATTATATCAAAGGAAGACAGAACCCAAAAGAATACCGAATTCAAAATTAAACCATTAGCTTTAAATACGGTGTTTTTCTCGGCAATTTTATGTCACAACCAAATTTTTATCTCAGAGGACAAGCAAAGTTGAAGAACGGAATATGGCAGCCAGGCAGGACCATAATCCATGTACCTGCAGAGGTAGCAGCAGAAATAGATAAAAGAAACAACCATTCTTCTAGATTGAACGCTGTCGGATGCACAATAGATGATCAAATAAAATATGCTGCAATAATTTTTGATGGATATGTTCATAACCCCCATCCAACGGTGAAAGAGCAAATGCAGCCACTTGGCTCAGTACTTTTTGACTTGAATGGAAGAGCAATAAGTCACACCCAAAGCCTCATTGATTTTCTTCAGCCCGAAGGAAAGAAACTTGAGATATTCGGCAACCATAATAGCATTGAATTCTGGTCCCCCCAGATGTTCAAATTATATGAAAGAGGATATGCCCAGCTTGGAGAAAAAGTGAGAAGAGCCCTCATAGAAGCAGCAGATGAAGTTGCATTCGGCGCCTCATACGCAGGATAAATCAAGAATTCTATAAAAATCTCGAAATCACAAATCCTAGTACTCCAAGTCCAATTAATATCCCAACAACCCAAAATATAATCTTATTTCTTTTCTCAAGAGCCTTTCTTTCATCCGCCCTTGCATAGGCTTCCCTAATCTCATTCCTTCTTCCTTCATCAAGCCTCAAATCTTCCCCTTTTGGACGCACAAATTTATGAAGCCCTCCCGTATTTACTTCTTCAGCCATACCCAATCCAAACGCTTAATAATTATAAATATTTGCTATACTTATGAAGAAACTGAAGCTCAAGAGAATTCATTCAGAAGATGAATATAATGAGATAGATTTCGAGAAAGGAGGGGTCTTCCTTGATAGCTTGCAAGAATTTATAATCAGATTGAATCTCGATGGTGCACAAAAATCGTCCATAGCTGCCAAAGGAAAAAGATATAGTAACAGAGTATATAATTTTCTGTACTTTGACGACCCCAAAGAAAGTTACATAACTAAAAAGAGGAGATTAAATGAATTCAGGGACGGAGAATCCATAAGATTTCATAACAAAAGCATAGATTTGATAATAATATTCCTTCAGGAGAAAATAAAGCTTATCTTTTACTGCAATGAAAGAAATAAAATAAAAGTGATTGATGCCCTTTCCAAATTTATAAATCTCGAAGAATGAAAACACAAAAAACAGTTCTTCTTGCCCTGTCGGGAGGAGTAGACTCAGCAGTCTCAGCCCTTCTCCTGAAAAAACAAGGATACATAGTAATAGGCTTATTCATGCAGACATTCAGAAACGAGGCAAATAGCAAAAATCCCTGCAAGTCTATGAAATCAATAACAGACGGAAACATGGCAAAGCTGGTAGCAAAGCACCTAAACATAGAATTTATCTCAATTGACACAAAATCAGAATACAAATCAAAAATAATCAATCCAATGGTAAAAAATTACAAGAAAGGACTAACCCCAAATCCAGATATAACCTGCAATACTCTAATAAAATTTCCAATTCTTCTAAAGTATGCACATAAAATCGGAGCAGATTTTATCACGACAGGACATTATGCTAGAATTCATAAAACAAAGAAAGGTTATCGGCTCTTAGCAGGAAAAGACAAAACAAAAGACCAGTCTTATTTCCTCTATGAATTAACACAACTCCAATTATCAAAATTAATCTTTCCAATAGGCAATCTTACAAAAGCAGAAGTAAGAAAAATAGCAGAAAAAAACAAGCTCCCTAACTGGAACAAGCCGGGCACAAGAGGCATTTGCTTTTTAGGCAAAACTCCAGACATAAAATCCTTCCTTGAAAATAAGATAAAGCAAAAGAAAGGAAAAATCCTTTCCCCAGAAGGAAATCAAATAGGCACGCATCCCGGAGCAAGCTATTTCACAATCGGGCAGAAAGTCCTTGAGCATCTTGGAATGCAAATCAACAAGCCAAAGGAGCATGCACAAGAAAGATATTACATAGCAGAAAAAAAGAAAGGCAACATAATAATAGCTGCCCCTGAGAACCATCCAATCCTGAAAAAGAAACAAATCAAAATAAAATCCCTGCACCTGATAAATCCAAAAGACAAAATCCCTTCTGCATTAAAAGCAAGAATTCGCCACCTTGGAACTCTCCACAAAGGCAAACTAAAAGGCAATATCTTCACATTCTCAAAGCCAGTTGAAGGCATAGCAGAGGGACAATCCCTAGTTATCTATAAAGATAAACAGGTTATAGGCGGAGGAGAAATATCTAATCCCAGATAAGGCTTAAATAATACCTCTTCCTGATAAAATCATGAAATTTGATGAAGTTATAAAAGAGAGGAAATCTGTTCGTTCATTCAAGCCAAAAAGAGTGAATTTTGGGGATTTGCTTGAGGCAATTGACTCTGCAATACAGGGTTCTTTCGCAGGCAACATGAACAACCTAAAATTCTTAATTGTTGAAGATGAAAAAACAATCAAACAGCTTGCAAAGCATGCATCCCAAACCTGGATTAATGAAGCCCCTGCAGCAATTATTGTATGCTCCGATGACACAAACCTTGCAAACCAATATGGTGACAGAGGCAAGGACTACTCAAGACAGCAGGCAGGAGCGGCAATCCAGACAATTCTTCTAAAACTTACAGATTTAGGCTTGGCGTCATGTTGGGTAGGAGCATTTTCATATGAAATAATTAAAGAAATCCTAAAAATACCTGGGCATATACACATAGAAGCAATGCTCCCAGTAGGATATGAAAAAGGAAAAGCAAAAAAGCCGAGAAAGCAGGCATTGGAAACAGTTCTGAGATGGGAAAACTGGAAAAACACAAAGCGCCCTGCACTCTTCCAGGAAGCTCCGCTTTACAAGGAATAAAAACCCGTAATGGAATGGTATCTCCTCGCATTAATCTCCGCACTCTTCTCGGCATTTGCAGCAATTCTTGAAAAGAAAATCCTTTTCAAACAGCACCCTATCTCCTTCACATTCATTCTCTCATTATTAAATCTCGCTCTTGCTTCGATGTTTCTCTTCTCAGTTGACATAAGCACCCTCCCGATAAACGCGCTCCTTATTCTTCTCCTTAAATCAGCTCTCAATGCAATAGCATTTCTTATGGTGATGTATGCAATTAAGAATCTTGAACTCTCAGAGTGCCTTCCATTGCTTGTGCTTACGCCCGGATTTATCGCAATCTTCGGCTTCATCTTCCTTGGAGAAATTCTTACAATTGCCCAGATTTCCGGATTAATCCTGCTCATTCTTGGAGTTTATATCCTTGGATTGGAAGATAAGCAAAAACTCTTTGAGCCATTCAAGAAATTAATTAAAATCAAAGCCTATCGCTTCATTTTTATCGCTCTCGCTCTATTCACAACAACATCCCTTTTAGACAGATTCATCCTTGTAAGGCAGAAACTCATTCCAGAAGCTTTCATGTTTTACCAGCATCTTTTCTTTGCAGTTATCTTTCTTCTTATCTTCCTCTTCAGCAAAGACAAGCTCACAAACTTCAGAAAGAACATCAAACTCTCCTGGTTCTTCATAATCTCTCTTGCAGTTTTCACAATAATCTACAGATATGCAGAAATTCTCGCAGTAAAAGCAGCCCCTGCAACAGCCCTCGCAATAGTCCTGAAGCGCCTTTCTGTCTTCTTCGCAGTAATTATCGGAGGAAAGCTCTTCCATGAAGGTAATCTTCTAAGAAAAGCAATTGCCACAATAATTTTAATAGCAGGAGCAGTTTTAGTAGTATAAGATGGAAGATAAAAAAAGAGAAAAAAGGGAGTATATCCCACAGGATTTTATTCCTCTGGTAGGATTAGCCACCTACCCTCTTAGAAACCAATGCTATTTTGAGCCAAATAACAATCCAATGCCCATTCTTGCAAGGCATGCTGTTTTACTAATGTATAATGGGGCAGTTATCTCAGCTGCAGTATATGCCAAAAGCCTTCTCGAGGAAATTCTTAAATAACAAACAATCCATTAAATATCATGAAAAAAGAGGTTAAAAGAGAAGTGGGCGGAGTCCCAGAGCTTGAGCAATCCCTAAAAAAGAAGGAAAAGCTCGTTGCTATGCTTGCCCCCTGCTTTGTCGCCCAATATGACTATCCTGAAATTCTCACTCAGCTTCGAGATTTAGGCTTTGACAAAATAGTTGAATTAACATTCGGAGCAAAGCTCGTGAATCATGAATATCAAAAAATACTGAGAAAAGACAAAGGAAAGCACTTGCTTATATCCAGTGTCTGTCCAGGAAGCGTTTCAACAATAAAGTCTCAATTCCCGCAATATGGAAAAAACCTCATAAGAGTTTATTCTCCAATGGTTGTGACTGCAAAAGTCTGCAAGAAAGAATATCCCAAGCACAAAATAGTCTTTATGTCTCCCTGCAACTTCAAAAAAGAAGAAGCCAAAACAACAGACGATGTTGATTTTGCAATAGGCATGAATGAACTTCAAGCTCTCTTTGGAAAATATGAGATAAATCCAAGAAAGGTAAAAACGCCTCCAAAATTTGACTTGTTTATGAATGAATACACAAAAATCTATCCTCTTGCCGGAGGATTAGCCAAAACAGCACATGTAAAGCAAATCCTAAAAGAAGGAGAGAGTAAATCAATTGACGGCATAACAAAAGTCATTGAATTTCTCAAGCACCCAGACAAGAAAGTCAAATTTCTTGACGCCAATTTCTGCATCGGAGGATGCATAGGCGGACCCTTGCTTACACCCTCGCGTTCTTTAGAGGAAAAGAAGAAGCGCGTTCTTGATTATGTTCATAAAGCTCTGCATGAATCAATTCCAAAAGGGGGAATGGGCGTTCTAAAGAGAGCAAAGGGAATTAAGATTTCTTTCTAGCTTCTTTCTCCCTCAATTCCATTCTAATAATTTTCCCCGAATTTGTTTTAGGCAGGCTTTCCACAAAATCAATCAGTTTAGGATAAGCATGTCCTGCATAATTCTTCTTTACAAACATTGCAAGCTCATCCTCTAGAGCATTTGAAGCCTTAAACCCGCTATTCAAAACAACAAATGCCTTGATTATCTCACCTTTTGCCTTGTCAGGAACCCCAATAACAGCAGATTCGTGCACAGCTTTATGTTTTAGAAGAATATTTTCTATCTCAAGCGGTGAAACTCTCTCCCCAGAGGTCTTAATTATGTCATCTTTTCTTCCCAGGAAGAAGAAATAGCCCTCTTTGTCCCTTGTAGCTCTGTCATTTGTTTTAAACCAGGAGCCATCAAAATAAGATTTATACATCTGAGGATGCTTGTAAATTCCAGTCATCATTGCAGGCCAATCTGCTTTCAATTCCATCATCTCGTCTTTTATTCTTGTGGATATTCCAGGAATAGCCTTCCCAATAGAACCTGCTTTCTTCTTTTCTCCTGGACGATTCGCTATAACAATAGCCCCAGTCTCACTCTGCCAGTATGTATCGTTAATTTCAACTCCAAGTTTCTTATAATGCTCAAAAATAGTCCTAGGCAAAGCCTCTCCAACAGAGCAAATGTTCCTGACTCCCCTTAAATCCTCTTTCTTTATATTGTGCTTTAACATCTTCAGAGCAGTTGGAGCAGTATAAATCACGCTTATCTTATGTTTCTTGATAAAATCAATCCATTTCAAAGAATCAAAGTGCGCCTCAAGCACATAATTAGTGCATCCAATTGAAAGAGGAGAAATAATTCCATAAACGCTTCCAGTTACCCAGGCAGGATGAGCAGTGCACCAATAATTATCAAACCAATTCAATCCGAGAACAAGTTTTCCAGTATAATGCTGCTGCACGAGGGCATAATGAGATATCTCCACGCCCGCAACAGGAGTTCCAGCTGTTGAAGAAGTAAAAATCATTAAAGCAGTCTCTTTCTTATCAACCAATTCTGTCTTAAATCTATCAGAACTTCTTGCAATCTCATTTTTATAATCATCAGAATCAACAACAAGAATATGTTTCAAACTTTTAACTCTTTTTTTAACATCACGAGGAACTCTCTTCAAAAGTTCTTTGTTAGTAATCAAAACATCCGCATCTCCTCTTTCCAATCTAAGCATCAATCCCTCTTCCTGAAATGCCTCAAACAAGGGCGCAGATATGCTTCCCCGTTTAATTGTCCCTAAAAATGAAATATACATCTCAGGAACCTTGGGCAAGAATATGAAAACCCTTGATTTTCTCCTCACTCCAAGATTCTTGAGCATATTTGCAAACCTATTCGTCTCGTTCTCGAGCATCTCATATGTGAAAGAAGCCTCATGTCCGTTCTCCCCCTCAAAAACAAAAGCAACTCTATCAGGATTTTCAACAGCATGCCTGTCAACACAGCTCTCGATAATGTTCATCTTCCCGCCGTGAATAACTATGTCCTTCTCAGCTTCTTTCCAGATTTTATTCATTTTAGTTTGAACTCCCTGTAAACTTTCCATCTTTTTCCCACTTTTTTCATTAAAGATATATTATCAAATGACAACTTAAACTCTGGCTTTTCCAAAGTCTGGAGATAATCCCAGATTTTATCAAAAGTTTCTTTTTTATTTCCATAGGCAATTGTTGAATGCGGATGAAATTTCTTATCAAAAGGATGAGGTTTTATTCCTGCTTCCTCCAGCTTATTTACAAGCCCTTTTTGTATTTTCAATACAGGCTTTATGGATGTTGGCTTGAGAAATGCAACAAATCTGTCAAAATTTCCAAATCCGCGTATAATTATTTCTGATTTTTTCTGCCTTTTTACAAATTCCTCGATTACTTTCTCAATCTTCTTGCTGCTGGAAACAATAAATGGGGATTTTAGAGTGATATGGGAAGGAAGAGGGTTCTCAACCAAATAATTCTCTCCAAATTTAGGTCCAACCTCCCTTGTAAGACGTTGTATATATCTATTACATTCGCCCTTAATTAGATAAAATACTGAAAGTCTCATTTCAGATCCTCAATTCCCTTTATTTTCTTCAATTCATCTCTTATTTTCTTCAAACCTACTTTAGAGATATAGGTATTTAATTCAGATTTAGGCATAACCCCAATATAATCCTTGATTTTATTCCAAACATTATCTGAAACATTTGTTAACCCAATTTCTTTATAAAATGGAACCATAATTATTGCAGTCCAAGTTAGCCTCTTCTTTGATTTCTCAAAAGATTCGTCCTTCTTCTCAAACTTTCTCCCGAAGATATTACTAAGTTTGCTTAATTCATCGGAAGCGTGAACAATTGCAACACCTATATCTTTCTGCGAATAATCCATTATTTTCTTATAGAATCCCGGACGATCTTTTAGATATCTTCCTTCCTTCTCGTCCCATTTCATCTCCCAGCTCATCCCATCAACAAGAAATGCTACTCTTTGCCCAAACCCCTTTCTAATAGTGTCTAATGAAACCTCACAATCTTCCACAACATCATGAAGCAAACCTGCACAAATCTCTTCATAATTCCTGCCCCATCTTGCAAGAAGCAATCCGGCATAAGCAGGATGAATAAAATACGGATAAGGCTGCCCATCAAATAACTGCCCCTTATGCTTTTTTTCAGCAAATTTGTAGGCTTTTGTTATTAAGCTGTTCTCTTTCTTCGAGCAATCTTTCCTAAGAGCCAATATCTCCTTTAGATAATCTTTCATCATCCTCTTTTCACCCCTTCAAACCGATAAACAACGCGATATATTTAAATATGTCGTGGGATTTTCTCAATCAGGAGAGGTGAAAATGAAGTTTAATATTCTTATAGAAGGACATGCCGGGCAGGGCCCTAATGCATTGGCAAAGATTCTGGGCTCAATTTTGACAAAACTAGGCTACTACGCCTTCGTCTCAAGAGACTACGGCTCATATATACGAGGAGGGCACAATGCAAATATAGTCAGCTTCTCAGAACATCCAATCATGTCAAATTCATCCTGGATAGATATAGCTGTCTTTTTGGAGAAGAAGACAGAAGGGACGCATCCAAAACTTCTGAAAAAATCCTGCACAATCATTGACAGCTCCGTTGAGAAGAACAACATGTACTTTGCAGGAAAAATAACAAAGATTCTAGGTATTGAATTCAAACTTCTTGACAATGAACTAAAGAATTTAAGAGATTATGAAGAGAATGCCAAAGCAGCAAGAAGAGGGTATGAAGAAAGCGAGACAACTCTCCCTCTGAAACCCCTGAAAAACAAGCTAAGATTCATTGATGGAGGTGAGAGCATTGCACTTGGCGCAATAAAATCAGGACTAGATGTTTACTTTGCTTATCCCATGACTCCTTCAACTTCAGTCATGATGGAGCTTGCAGAAAGACAGCTTGAAAATAATCACATTGTAATTGAACTTGAGGGCGAGATAGCAGTAATAAATGCCGCAATCGGTTCAGCAATCACCGGTGCAAAATCAATGATAGGCACAGCAGGAGGAGGATTTGATTTGATGACAGAAGCATTAAGCCTTACAGGACAAGCTGAAGTACCTCTTGTAATTTACCTTGCTCAAAGACCCGGACCTGGAACAGGAGCGGCAACATACACAGAGCAGGCTGATTTGAATATGGCATTAAATTCAGGGCACGGAGAGTTTCCAAGAGTGGTTTTGGCAGCAGGAGACCCAATCGAATGCGCAGAACTTACAAGCGAAGCATTCTATTTATCTCAAAAGTACAAAATCCCATCAATTATTCTTTCAGACAAGCATCTTGCAGAAAGCATTTACACGACTTCTCAGATTCCAAAACTGATAAAAT
>JBFYLR010000004.1:0-5425 GCA_041305305.1 Nanobdellota archaeon | reverse complement strand
CTCGTCGTGATATTGAATGTTGCGCCTGAAGGCAATCCCGAAGCCGAATAAGTCAATATATCCCCATTTGCATCAGTTGCGTTTACACTAAACTGCAATAACTGCCCTTCAAGCAATGCCTTATTCCCTATTGCATCAAGAACAGGAGCTTGATTTGTGCCATTGCTATAATCAACTACAGTTATCGTAATGACTTCTGAATCAGCCAATAAGCCGTCTGAAACTGAGAAGTTGACATTGTATGTTCCTGCCTGGCTATTTGTTGGTGTCCAGGAGAATGTTCTTGTTCCAGCATTGAATGTTGCGCCTGAAGGCAATGCCCCGGTTGAATAAGTCAATGTATCTCCATTTGCATCAGTTGCGGATATTGTAAACTGAAGAAGTTGTGTTTCATTCACAGCCTTGTCTCCTACAGAACCCAAAACAGGTGCATAATTTACATAATCGCTTACAACATTTATAGTAACAACCTCTGAATCAGAAAGATATCCGTCAGAAACAGAGAAATTAACCGTGTATGTTCCTATCTGCGCCGTTGTTGGAGTCCAGCTGAATGTTCTTGTTCCAGCATTGAATACTGCTCCTGCAGGCAATGCCCCTGTTGAATAAGTTAATGCATCATTGTTATAATCATATCCGCTTATACTAAACTGAAGCAATGTCTCATTTGTTACATTTCTCTCCCCTATTGGATTTAATACGGGAGCAGCATTTGTGAAAACAATATTAGTTGTGCTTGAAGTTGCCTCTCTCCCCCCATTATCCGATGTTTTAGCATAATATGAATGAATCCCTGCGGAAGGATGCACAGCAACATAAACGCATGTTGAAGTCGAGCATTCCTTTACCTTAACTCCATCCTCATAAACCTTAACCCAAGCTATTCCGCTTCCTGACAAATCAACAGCAACTGCTGCAATTGTGGAAGTCACACTTGCAGGATTAGGTGTTGCGGAAATCTGCACAACAGGAGGTATTGACAAGGCTGAAACAGCTGCGGCTAATACAAATATGACTGCAAACGCCAAAACTGCCTTCCATACCATTGATTTTATTATGTCTTTCATCTTAATCTATTTTACCATTTAACCATAAGTGTAGGCCCTGTGCCGCTGGTTTTTACCTCCATTTCTTTATTATCCTCATTCCAATAATTCCATCCAAAACTGAGGTTATCATTTAATTTATATCCTGCCCCGCCCTCAATAAGCCTAAGGCTCTCTCCATCCTGAAATACTCCATAAACATATGCCTTATTCTTCGTCCCAGGTATAGGTGAACCTGCATCCAATCTGAAATAATCTCCCTGCTCGGCATTTTCTTTTCCTCCCTCAACGCCCAAGAATAGCCCATTTGCAGCAACGCTCATGTCCCTGTCAGTTCTTGCAAGTCTTTTCTGCTCGCTCGTAGTCGTTTCAGGGAATAGATTTGCATCCTCCGCGCCATTCATATAAAGATTAGCTTCTCTTAGCGCATGAGAAGCAGGCTTGTTCTCATTCATATTCCACAAGAATAATCCTCTTGCCTTCGCTCCTCCGTCGCTTGTCTCTCCTCCAACTCCAACAACATAATTTTCTCCAAGAGAGAAACTGCTGTGTATTGCTCCTTCAAACTTCTGGCTTGATTCCAAATCATCTCCCGAGTTCACAAGAGCCATTGCCCTCCCCGCAATCTTGTCATTAAAATTAAATCTTGCATAAACTCCTCCTGTGCTCTGTGTTGAGCTTCCGTCCTCATTCACTATTGTTGAACCATTAAGCTCTGACTCGGCGTCCCATTTAGTTGATTTATTCCTGAAAAGTGCTCCAGCCTCAACATCTCCGAAATCATACCCTGCCCCAAGAGTAAAGAATGCTGTTTTGGCATTTGTTGTTGTTTTGACATTGTTATCAAGGATTATTGGAGGCATTGCTCCAATTGTTGCAACAGTGTGATTGTCATTTTCGTAGCTTGTTCTGCTTCTGTCTGCCCCAACGTTTCCGAAAAGCCTGAGATTATCCACTTTGACATCAGCTGAGAAAGCATTTAGTGTTCTGGTTGTTGTCTGGTCCCATGACTCCCTCTCAGCAACGCTTACAGGAAGCCCAGCCTCAACAGTATTTCTCACATTATTCTCTTCCCCGTCCATCTTCTCTTTTGACTGATAAATATTAGCCTTAAAATCAAATTGCTTATTGCCTTTGCCCACTTTTAATTCAGGCATTGCCCATAAAGTTGTAGTTCTTACATCCTCCCCTGTTCTCAAATCATGCTTTTCTGTTTTCTCAAGAGCATCAATTCCAAATTCATATCCCTCATTAAGATTAAACAATGCATTTGCCCTTGCCTGCTGCCCTGAGACATCTCCTGAAAGCGCCTCAACTCTTAATTTAGCTTCTCCGCTTATTTTATTTCCTTCAGGCTGCGGAGCAGGTGCTGGAGTAGGATTTGTCTCTGGTCCAATTGCAGGTCCAACAGGGACTTCTGGAGTCGGCTCAGGAGTTGGAGCAGGTGTTGGGATTGGAACAGGAGCAACTTTTGTTTCTCCAATCTTGTCAAGAATATCCTTATGTGCATTCTCGTTCTTTGTTTCATATGCTCTCTGCTGTGCAGCAAGAGCATCGCGCGCTTTCTTGTTTTCAGAATCTGACAAATCTATTCTGTCTTTAACGAGTTTAAGGTTCTCATTATCCGCCCTCTTAAATGATTCATTAGTCTGATTAATCTTCCCTTCAAGTCCTCCGAGTCTTTCCTTCAAAGCAGCATTATCTCTTCCGTATTGCTCAATCTGTGATTTTTGCTCTTCGACCTGCCTTCTGAATGACTCATAAGTCTTTACATCACCCATTCTCTTTAGAACAATAGGAGTTTGCTCAACATTCTCCATTCTTCTTGAAAGAGCACTATGCAGCAAATACCCTCCAGTAATTGAACCTATTGCAAGCAATGCAAGAGCTGTCCCTGTAACAACATTTCTCTCATACCATTTCTTTGCGCCTACTGCAACATGCTTCGCAGTGTCTCTTATTTTTCTTCCTGCCCTTACAATTGCAGAATCTCTCTCAGCTCTGTCCTTGTATCCTGAAGCCAAAGGTGCAACTGGAACATCAGGAAGTTCGGCATTTTCAGGAGTGCTCTCTTCCAAACTATCCCTGTAACTATCAATTAAACCGCTAAGACGGTTCTTCTCTCCATCCGACAGCTCATTGTC
This sequence comes from Nanobdellota archaeon, assembly GCA_041305305.1. Lineage (GTDB taxonomy): Archaea > Nanobdellota > Nanobdellia > Pacearchaeales > GW2011-AR1 > JAOAJC01. The sequence goes on along the minus strand of JBFYLR010000004.1, from coordinate 2,235 downwards.
CCTGCCTATATTATCAAGCATCTCTCCAAGAGCATACACTCTCTCGCTCTCAACTATTGAACCAGAATTCCTCAGAGAATCAAACTGCCTGAGATACACCTCAAAAGGCTTCTCCTGCCTATTTTGCTCTTCTCTTGCCGTTTGCTGGTCCTTGACAAGAGGAAGTTCTGCAAGCTCAGGATGCTCGCTTATTGCAGCCGCGGCGGCAACCATTGAATCGGACATATTCTTACCTTGTTTTGTATCATCTCCCTCTGGCTCAATTACAGGTACAACAAGAAGAGGTTCGGCTGGAGTAAAAGCAGGCGCATTTGGATCAACAGGCTTCCCATTTACAAAAGTACCTAATTCAGCAGGAGCCTGTGCAGCTTTCTTTGCAGCCTCTTCTGCCTGATATTTGTCATATGCATCACGCACAAAATTAAGTGCGTCCTTTGCCTCTTCCCTTAATTCTCCAAACTTCGGCTTTGCAGGTATTGCGCCCGAACGTCCGAGCAAATCCTCAAGAAGAGAGATGCTTCCCTTAGGATTTCCTGACTTACATCCCTTAGCAAATTTAATCTGATGCTTCAAAGAGTCATATCTCTGATGGTCATAAGCCTCAATAACCTGTTCGTCGGTTACTTCGGAATTATCCCTCTTCATCTGCCCTTTAATATATTTCAAACTTCTTCTGACAGCAGTCGGATCCATTCCATAATCTCTCTTCAGCTGTTCATCCGTCAGACTTTTGAAAGAAGAATCATCTGTGCCGCCTACAGCCTCATTTCTTGCATCTACAACATTATAACCTTCAACAACTTCGTCCCCATTGCCCACTGCCTTTCTGCTCTTCTTAACCTTCATATTAACTCTTATTATCCCTGCCTTTCTTCCGACAACTCTCGCCTCAAGATTCTTTGAGAAAAATAGTTCATCCTTTTCCTTATTTGCGCTCTCTTCTTTTATGTTATTTGAAAGAGAACTTCCAAAATATCCAAATAAATTGTCTGAATGCTCCTTTCTAGCGTCATATATTGCTCCTCTGCTTACTCCTCCAAGCATCTTGGAAATCTCCCCTGCTGACTTTCCTGAATAACTCTCACTGATTATAACTTCCTTCTCTCCATCGCTGATTCTGTCTCCCTTTACCCTGTAGCCATATTCTCTTGCGAGTTTTCTTGACTGTTGAACAAAATATCGAGAAACACTGTATTTTGCAGCAACTTCCTTGATAGAACCTTTGTCTAAAGCTACAACCCCAATCAATTTAGAGTCGTACTTTGGCTTCTTAAAAATATCTGCAAAAATCTCCTGCGGTTTATTGTCTATCATGGTTGTTACCATCACGAGTTACTAAAAACTGCGATTATTTAAACCTTTCTAATCTGTTGTAATTATATAATAGTAATATTTCAAGCAGTTCTGGAAGCTTGAAAATATGCGATTAGAGGGTGCTTATCTGATAGCTGTCGCTTCTTCCGCGCTTCGCAAGCATAGAAAGGAGCAGGGAGGTTACTTTCGCCTGTACTTTCTTGCGATTCTTGCCGTTGATTTCTTTCTTGCAAGCCATAAGATTCCTCCCGCTATTAGCATAGCTGCCACGAATATAATCGCCCCAATCATCCTTGGAGATACCCCTGCGCCTATTACTCCGCCTGTTATCTTTGAAACAAAACTATTATCATCTGAACTGTCTGTTTCAGTTGCATTTGTCTCTGTTTCATTATTATTGACGTCGTCTGATATGCAAGTCATGTTGACTTCAGGCATTGGCTCATTTACCGCGCATCTTGGATTTATCTTTGTGCAGTTTCTAGTCATTAAGCCGTCTGAACAATTGCTCCATTCACTGCATGTCCAATTAGTCATGCACGCGCTTCCGCCTCCACCGCCTCCGCTTCTTGGCCTGGCAGAAACAACTACTTCAAATGTACTCGAAGTGCTATTCTCTCCAAACACATCACTAACTATCATATGAATAGAGTAATTCCCAGGCTCAGAAGGAACCCAAGTATAACTATTGCTATGAAGAGCTATTGGAGCGAATGCAGTATATCCTTCCAGATTATTCCATCCATAATAAGTATATGTCAGATTTTCTGTGAAAGTCAGCGCAATATTGTCCCCGCTCTCATTAAGATTCAAATCAGTCGTCGCTGAAGCGTCGAAAACAACATTATCTCCAGTATAAACAGCAAGAGGTGATACTGAGAGGCTTGCATTTGGTCCGAAGTTCACAAGATAGTACAATGC
>JBFYLR010000003.1:0-13485 GCA_041305305.1 Nanobdellota archaeon | reverse complement strand
TTTTTTACTCTACACTCCTTCCTGCTAACCAATAAATTTAAAACCCTATACTTCTCTGATTTGATAAGCGAGTCGGGAAGCTGATTCGGAACTTGCTATTAGATTAGCAAAAACTGATGAAAATGAGTTTTAGTTCTGAGGAAGGTCCGGACATCCGAAGCTTCGTAAGAAGCGGACAAAGTGACCAATGAAAATTGGCTGTCGCGAGGCAGAGCAACGTAACAGAAACGACACCGCTCTTCCAGAGAAATGCACCATGCGGGAATCTGCGAAGGAAGAGATTGGATGAAACGGACGCCTTCACTGATGCAAGCACTCTAACCGTGCGCATAGACAGATGTCAGCACAAATCGTTTGCTCCTTCGGGAAACAAGGTTTGACAAAATCTGGCCTACCTGGCAACAGTAATGTTGACGGCACCGCAGACCGAAAAGTCTGCGTGTGCTGACTCGCCCTTAAAATATAAATACCGAAAGTTTTCTTAATTAACATGGAGATAATAAGATACAGGGATAAACATGGGAGAGAAATGATAAGGGATAGATTCGGAAAAGAGAGAAGAGAAGGAGTGGATTTCTTCCCATACAAGCCGGATGAGGCGCTGAAAGAGGCAAGGTCTAATGAATCAAACCCTCCAAAATCAAACATAATTTCTTACGATCCTCCTAAAAAGAAAAAGCAAAATTAAGCCTGTCTTGGCTCCTGCCAATAGTACTGCTTAGGGGAATACTGCTTCTGTTTTGCCGTATTTCTTCTTGTCGGCACCATAATTAATCTCTCAAGTTTGCCTTCTTCATCAAACTCGACAAAACCATTTTTCACCGCCTCGAGTAAATGCGCATATTTGTTAAATAATGTATAGTCTTTCGGAAGTTTTATTCCAAGGACAACTTTACCTTTGTCTCTCACAACAAAATATCTTCCTCCCCAAAAACTTTTCTCCATTCTTACTGTAAGGTCAATTTCCCTGCCAGCTCTATGGCAGTAAAAACCTTCCTTTTTCACAATAGTTTCTGCTTCTCTTCCCCAAGTCATCAAAACCTTTCTTTTTGCAAACTTAAAAACATTGTTGCAATGAAAAAATTATATACTCTTCTTAATCAGATTATTTTATGATAAAAACAATTCCGAGAGAGACAAGGCAGGTTAGTTATAATCGCTTCTTCCCGCTCTATGAAAGCAGAAGATTAAGGGAAGAGTCTTCTCTCAAACCAAATCCTTTGCCTGAATATCTTGTCCAGCTTCTTGTCAGATGGAGTGAAGATAGGCAGAGAAATAAAGAGTCTGCAATTTATCGTCAATAAAAACATATTTATACCCTTTTTTCCTTAAAAGATTAGTAAAAAGATGGGATACGAGTTACCTCGAAGAGAGACATCAGCGAGCACGACACCAGGACGTTTTCTCGAGGGAGTAGCATCCGTTTATGTTTCTCCAGCTGAAATTCAAAGACAGGTAGAACGAACAAAAGAAGTTATGGGCAGGCTTTACGATATGGAAAGGATAAGCAGAGAAGCAAGCCTCAAGAGGCAGAACTATGATAAAATGATGCGAGCGCAGCAGACAGTTCAAGAGCCAGTTATGGCTTATTAATCTGAAGAGTTATTTAAGCAAATCTTTAAAAGTCATTTATATCTATTTTAATTAAGTCCTCGTAGCATAACGGGAATGCCCACGACTGAAGCTCGTGTTAACAGGGTTCGACTCCCTGCGAGGACATTTAAAGACATCTTTTTAAACACTATTATCTCGCCTTAGTGGTGCTATAAATTTAAAAGCCCAGTTCTGATGAAATGACACATGAACGAAACATGCGGATGCTGCCACGAATGTGCAGGCTGCCCGGGTTGCGAATGCCCTATATGCAAGTGCTCTCCGTGCACCTGTAATGCAGAAAAACAAAAAAAAGAGAAGAAAGCAAAGAAGTCCAAGAAATAATAATTCAACGGCTTAAATTGCAGAAATTCTGATAGCTTTAGGTTTATATTTACTTCTTCTTAGGCTTATCTTCTCTAATCAAGAATTTGACAATTAGAAACACGCTGAATGCCAAAATGATAAAATTAATCAAAGCAGCTAAGAAAGGGCCCCATCCTATTGCAAAAGGACCTATTGCCCAAACAGCTGTCTGCCATTCTCCTCCAGGAATCAATGGGTTCACAAGGGGCATAATTATACTGTCAACAAGCGATTTAACAAGAGTGTTCGCAGCAAAAGCCATAATGAACGCAACAGCTAATCCAATAACTTTATACTCTTTCAAGAAATCCCTAAACTCTGAAATTAACTGCCCCATTTTCAATTATTAGAGTGCCATTTGATATATAAACATAACGTTTAAATAATCTTCAAGTCATTTATAAATATGAAAAAAGAGGAAGGCAGAGACAGAAGCTCACTTGCGCTCGCGCTCGCGATTGTCGGACTTTGCCTTGGTCCAATCGGATGGATTCTTGCTTCACTTCTGTTTATTCTGTTCTCTAAATTTACCACTCTTTATGGTGGGTTGATAATTCTTATTGTAGTATTGGCACTTCCTGCAATAATCGGTTTAGTTATTGGAATAAAACAATATAAAAAATCAAAAGACAAATCTTCTCTCTGGGCAATCGTGCTTTCAATAATTGCACTTGTCTTATTGCTCACAATTTTGATAATTCTTATGATATATCTCTACAAGGCAGACGTGATTCTCAATGGATGCTTAATTGACCCAAGTCAAACTCACTGCGCTGAATTATTCCAGTCAATGGCATCGGGAGGGTCTTTGCAGTAAAATGAGAGGCATACTTAATAAAAAAGCAGGAATGGAACTCTCTATGGGTACAATAGTCATTCTCGTTCTTGGAGTCTCAATGCTTATCCTTGGGATAATTCTCGTGAGAAATATAATGTGCTCCGGACTTCAGATTACAAAAGATATTAATGAAGGAGTAAGAAATGAACTTAAGAATATGTTCGGAGCAGACCAAATAGGAGTTAACTGCATGGGAGAAGGCAATCAGGAAATAAACCTTGCAACAGGCGATGAGAGGAAAGTTGTCTGCCTCATAAGAACAGAAGAACAGACAAAATACAAGATAACTGCTACGGATATAAAAAGCATAAAAGGAGCTTCAACGGAGATTGTCAATAAATGGGCTCTTGTTAAAGAGTGGGAAGGAGATGTTTCTCCAGGGTCCGACACTGAAGCGGATTATCTTCTTTTGGACTTGCCAAGAGAGGCTCCAAAATCAACCTTAAGAGTCACAGTACAGATAGAGAATCTGGACACGGGTACAAGAAATACAAAGGTAGTGACTCTGCATCTTGAGCCAGTCGGCGCTGTAACCGGCGCAATCTGCTGATTTTATTATGGCAAAGAAACTTAACGAGAAACAACTGCTTAAAACTATTAACTCCAAGCAACTTGCATATGTAAATCTAAAACTCTCCAATCCTAAAAACGGGGAATATCTTCTTGCAGTATTTCATCTTGTTCCAGGAGGGAAACTTAATATATTGCAGTCAGCAGCAGAAGTGGCAGCCGAATCTTCAACAGGGACAAATTTCAAAGTAACTACTGAAACTCCATTTTCAAGGGAGATGAATGCCCTGGTATATCAATTGGATTTGAAGAAGAATCTTGTCTGGATAGCTTATCCCTGGAGATTATTTGACAGGGGAGGAAATGTGCAGAATATTCTCACTTACATTATTGGCAATGTTCTCGGAATGAAGGAAGTAAAAGCCCTCAAGCTTCTTGACGTCTGGTTCCCGCCCTCAATGCTTGAGCAATATGACGGTCCAAGCTGCACTATAGATGACATGAGAAAGTATCTTGGAGTTTACGGGCGCCCTATTCTCGGAACAATTATCAAGCCAAAAATGGGGCTTACTTCATCAGAATACGCTGAAGTCTGCTACGATTTCTGGGTTGGCGGAGGAGATTTCGTGAAGAATGATGAGCCTCAGGCAAACCAGGACTTCTGCCCATACGACAAGATGGTAAAGTATGTCAAGAAAGCAATGGACAAAGCAGTAAAGGAAACAGGAAAAAAGAAAGTTCACTCTTTCAACGTTTCTGCACCTGACTTTGACACTATGATTGAAAGATGCGAGATGATTAGAAAAGCAGGTTTTGAAAAAGGGAGCTATGCCTTCCTCATTGACGGCATAACGGCTGGATGGATGGCAGTTCAGACTCTAAGGAGGAGATATCCTGGCGTCTTTATTCATTTTCACAGAGCAGGACATGGCGCTTTTACAAGGAAAGAAAATCCAATTGGTTGTTCAGTTCTTGTTCTCTCAAAATTTGCAAGACTCTCAGGAGCGTCAGGTGTTCATACCGGAACGGCAGGAGTCGGCAAGATGGCAGGCAATCCTAAAGAAGATGTGACTGCCGCCCACAATATATTAAATATTCTGGCAAAAGGGCACTTTTTCACTCAGTCCTGGGCGGAAGCTCCAGATATAGATGAAGACATAATAAGATTGACACATGAAGACCATGCACACCACGTTACTTTGGAGGATGACAGTTGGAGAGGAATGAAGAAATGCTGTCCCATCGTATCGGGTGGGTTAAATCCTACTTTGCTTAAGCCATTCATTGACGTAATGGGCAATGTCGACTTCATAACCACAATGGGCGCAGGCTGTCATGCTCATCCAAAAGGAACGAAATCAGGCGCGCGAGCATTAGTTCAGGCATGCGAAGCTTATCTGAAGAAAATTCCTATAGCAATCTACGCAAAAGACCATAAAGAACTTGCTGAAGCAATAGCTTTCTTCTCAAAAGGCTCAAAGGAAGAACAGCAAGCCGAGAGTTCTGAAAAGAATTAATATCCTAAACAATTAAAAACTTCCATAATCTGAGTTTTTAACAATGAAAATAGGATTGGACTTGGATGATGTTGTAGCGGACTTTTTTGAAGCGCTTCTTCAGTTTTATCACAGGAAATTTGGGAAGCTTCACAAAAGAGACGAATTCAAAGAATGGAAATGGTGGCCGGTTTTCGGAATATCAAAAGAAGAGACAATAAAAATAGTTGATGAATTCCATGAGACTCATAAACTGGAAGAAGTCCTTCCTATGGAACATGCAATTAACTCCATTCATCATCTTCTTAAAGACAATGAACTTTTCATAATAACGAGCCGTCCGATAAGATTTAAGCCCAAGGTTGAATCCTGGATAAAGCATCATATTGGAGATGTTAAAATAACCACTATTCATTCAGGTGATTTTCATAATGGGCAGGCTGCGACAAAGGCAGAGATATGCAAAGAGAAAGGAATTTCTCTAATGATTGAAGACTCTCCTCAGATAGCTCTTGATTGCGCCAATTCAGGCATAAAAGTAATTCTATTTGACAGCTCATGGAATCAGGGAATAAAACATGATAACATTACAAGGGTTAAAAACTGGCTTGAAGCTCTTAATGTGATTGAGCATGTCAAGAACCTTTAGGTTCTTGAGCACATTCAAGATTTGCAAGACAAATCTTGGTGTCTCGAAAACTCTTAAATAGCCATTCTTTCTTCTCTATTTATGAAAGAAATAAAATTCAGGAAATTTTGCACTTCCTCAGGGAAAGATGTTGTCTGCGGGAAGGATGCAGAGCAAAACGAGCTTGTAGTAGCTCAGTCCGGCAATTCAGAAGCCGTTTTGCATACAAAAGCTCCAGGAAGCCCTTTCTGCAACATAAAGGGAAAAGCGACAAAGGCAGACTTGTCTGAAACAGCAGTTATCTGCGCAGCTTTCTCAAAGGAATGGAAGAAAGGAAAGAAAGATATTGAAGTTCATGTATTCAAAGGGAATGACATCTTTAAGGATGCAGGAATGAAAACAGGCACCTTCGGGGTAAAGAAGGCAAAATCATTGAAGGTAAAGAAAGAAGATATAATTAAATTCATAGATTCAAAGAAATAATATGATAAATATAACAAAATTTCAGATAGGCAAGTTCGGAGTAACCTCTGGAGTGATTGAGTCTCTCGAGCTCGCACTAAAAAATCACAAGCAAATCAGAATCTCTGTCCTAAAAGCCTCAGGCAGAGACAGAAACAACATAGAACAGATGGCAAAAGACATCATTGCAGGGCTGGATGTAAAGAAAGAAAAATGTGACTACAAAATAATAGGATTCACAATCATCCTGATAAAGAAAGGCTCTGGTTCTCCAAAGCAGAAGTCTAAACCAAAATCAAAAAAGTAAAGTTTATAAGCCGATAAAATCAGACAATTTTAGGCTAAATCGCCTTCGAGCGAATCTAGTGCTGCAAAGCACGGCTGATATCATAGGAAATCAAAATGAACATAAGAGCAATAGAACCAGGAAAATACAATAAACTTCTAGCAGAAGCTTTGAAGAAAGTCCCTGAATTCCAAAAGCCAGAATGGGTTGATTTTGTAAAGACAGGCGCTCACAGAATGCGTCCTAATGTTGAAGATGACTTCTGGTACAAGAGGGCCGCTTCAATTCTAAGACAGTTGTATCTGAATGGGATTGTCGGCGTTGAAAGATTAAGAACGAGATATGGCGGGAGAAAGAACAGAGGAATGAAGCCCGCGGCTTTCGTAAAATCCGGTGGAAAGATAATTAGAGTATTGCTGCAGCAGTCTGATGCGGCGGGTTTAACTGAAAAGATAAAAGGAAAGCGCGCAGGAAGACAGCTTACAGGCAAAGGACGCGAGTTCCTGGAGGCGATTAAGTGAGCCTAAAAAGAATGAAGAAGGAATACCAGAAGAAGGTAAAACTTTCAGTTCATACTAAAAGAACAAAGTGGGCTCCGTTCTGGGCAGTAATAAGAAAGTTCGGCAAAGGCAAGAGAGTTCATCCTTCAGAGATTACAAAGCACAGAAGACACTGGAGACAGGTCAAGTTAAAGATAAAACCAAGGAGAACAAGAAAGCAGCATCTAGGCTGATGATTTAAAATGGCAGAAGAACAAAAAAACACTCTTGTAAGGGAATACGTTATTCCTCTTAGAAGATTCTGGATTATTCTTCCTAAATACAGGAGGGCTTCCAGAGCAGCAAAGACAATAAAGCAATTCATAGCAAAGCACATGAAGGTTCCAGAGAGAGATACAGACAATGTAAAACTTGACATCTATCTTAACAATGAAATTTGGCACAGGGGAATAAGAAGTCCTCCATCAAAAATAAAGGTAAGAGCGATAAAAGAAGGAAATATTGTAAAAGTCGAACTTGCAGAACTTCCAGAGAAGTTGAAATTCCTTAAAGCAAGGCATGAGAAGATGCATAAGCCGGCAGAGAAGAAGAAAGTTGAGGAAAAACCTGCTGAAGCAAAAGCTGCAGAAAAGCAGGAAAAAACAGATGAGCAGAAGAAAGATGAGGTTGAGAAAGAAAAAGCAGGTGAGGAACAGCAGAAAAAGGAAGCAAAGCAGGAAAAGAAAGTAGAGAAGCATACTGCAAAAGACAAGAAAGTAGAAATTCACAGAAGAGCTATGAATAGACATTAACTATTATGGTAAAAAATCTATTGAAAGAGTTAAACTCTAACGCAAATTCAAAGAAAGCGAGAATTCTCCAAAGATTTTTCAAAACAGGGAAAGGCGAATACGGCGAGGGAGACAAATTCATAGGGGTCATTGTTCCAAAGCAGAGAAAAATAGCCGAGAAATACACGCATCTCTCCCTGAAAGACATTCAAAGACTGCTTAATTCAAAGATTCATGAGCATCGCCTTACCGCTCTTCTCATTTTATCCCAAAAATTCAGCAAATCAGATGAGAAAGAACAGAAAGAGATGTTTAATTTTTACCTAAACAATGCAAAAAGGATAAATAACTGGGACTTGGTGGATTTGTCGGCTCCAAACATTCCCGGGAGCTTCCTTGTTGACAGGGACAGAAAGATACTTTACTCTCTTGCAAAATCAGACAATCTCTGGGAGAGAAGGATATCAATAATCTCCACATTCCCTCTGATAAAGAACAACAGATTCTCTGATACTTTGGAGATTTCAAGGATTTTAATGAATGACAAGCATGATTTGATTCACAAGGCAGTAGGATGGATGCTCCGCGAGGTTGGAAAGAGAGATTTTGACGTAGAAAGGGAGTTTCTTGACAAGCACCATCGGAAAATGCCCCGCACGATGCTCCGCTATGCAATAGAAAAATTCCCGCAGAGATTAAGAAAGTCATATCTTAATAAAGGGAATTGATTATTATTCTGCCTTTGCTTCTCTTCCGAGTCTAATAGCTTCTCTGCACGTTGCAATATCTCCTTCATTCAATGGCGGTTCAAGTTTCTCCAAATCATCTTCATGCACCCATTTATAATCATGCATCTCATCTTTGCTCGGTTTTATGCTCTCGCCGTCTTTTAATCTGCAAAGATAATAGAGGCAATAATGCCTATGCCCTTCTTTGATTCTATGAACATTTTGGTAGAACGGCGAAGCATACTCTCTCATATTTCCTCTTCTTTCAGCAGGGTAATGGAGAAACTCTATTTCTGCTCCAATCTCCTCTTTTGCCTCTCTTCTTAATGCATCATCAGGTATCTCATCATTTTCTATATGCCCTCCAAAGGGCAGCCATTTGTCGAGCTTTTTATGGTGAATCAGAATAATTCTCTCTCCGTCTGTAACATATCCTGCAACTACAATATCAAGTTTTTCTCCTCTTCCCATAACAAAAAATTACAAAGAGAATATTTAAGAATTAAGGTATTTCAATGTATATTATCATGATAGACCTCGAAAAAATAAAAGCAAATAAAACAACAAAGGAATTGCTTGAGTTTTCAATAATAAATCTTGACAAACCTACGGGCCCGACTTCTTTTTCTGTCTCTCATTTCGTCAAGAAATTCCTAAATCTCAGAAAAACTTCTCATCTCGGAACTCTAGACCCGATGGTTACAGGAGTTCTCCCAATTGCCTTAAACAGAGCTTGTCGTTTAAACGATTATCTCATGCATAGGGACAAAACTTATATCGGAATAATGCGCCTTCACAAAGATATCGACGACGAGACTCTGAACAAAGAAATAAAGGGATTCATTGGCAAGATTAAACAGCTTCCTCCTCTGCGTTCGAGGGTGAAAAGAGAGATAAGAGAGAGAGAAATAAAAAAGTTTGAAGTTTTAGAAAGAGAAGGCAAGGACGTTTTATTTCTTTCAGTTGTTCAGGCAGGCACATACATCCGAAAGTTATGTGATGACCTAGGCAAAAAAATAGGCGGGGCTCACATGCTCGAGCTTAGAAGAACTAAAGCAGGCCTCTTCTCAGAAGACTCCAAACAATTCCCTCTCATAAACCTTTACGACCTAGAAAAAGCAACAGAATCATATAATTCCGGAAATGAAAAACCTCTAAGGGATATTCTTATACCTGGGGAGGTTGTTTCGCATATTCTCCCGGTTGTCTTTGTAAGAAAAGATGTTGTAAAAAAGCTCTTCACCGGCTCGCCAATATTCAATAACTTCGTTGAAAATTCAGATATAAAAGATAATCTTTCAGAGTCGGATAAGATTGCTGTTTTCTCAGATGATAAATTTATAGGCTGTTACAATTTCATAGGAAAAGGCGACCTATTTGGCAAGCCGGAGTTTGTTCTAAACTAACTCCCCTTGTCTTCCCGGAGTTTGTTCTCAACTAAAACACTTAAAAACGCCCTCTTTCTAATTATATTATGAGAGAATTCCTTTATTATTCAAGGACTGCACCGACAGCAGGAAGCTACATAAAAGAAGACTTGCAGGAATCTGGGAGAATAGACATAGCCATTCACGTAGTCATAGCTTCTTTCTTCCTGAGCCATAAGATAAGGACTGATACAAAACTGCATCTTTTGTTTGCAGGCTCTCCCGACCCATCAAAACATCTTGAGATGTTTCCGGTTACAGAAGGAGAGACAGGAGTTGATAAGATATACCTTGCAAAGAAAGACGTCTCTTCAGTTATAAAGAAAATGCTTTACAAATACAGAGAGGGAGAAAACAGAGAGGTTTTTCCAGGATTTTGGATAGAGAAGAAGGGATTTCTGGAACTTGTTAGAGAATTTGCAGAAAAAGGAAGGAATCTTTATGTTCTTGATGCGGGCGGAGAGGACATAAGGGATGTTGAGATAAAAGAAAATCCTATATTTGTTCTTGGCGACCATAAAGGGCTGCCCGAAAAGGAGCTGAAAAGGCTTAGAAAGCTCTGCACCCCTGTCTCAATAGGGAAAAGAACATATTTTGCTTCGCAAACAGTTGCAGTAGTGAATAATGAACTGGACAGAAGGGAAGATTCAGGCAGATTATAATTTTCAACTATCTTATTATAATTCTATAACTTAAAATTCATTCAAATACTTCCAAATCACTCAAATTCCAAGCCTTGAATAGTTAGTGGAAGATTTATCTTTCACTATAATAATGATTAAAAAGGAAGGTATTTCTAATAATTCATGGCAAAAGGTGTTTCAATAAAGTTTCGCTCATATCACGAGACTGTTCCAAGGCTTCTCGAGCTTATTAACCTCGGAAAAGAGCTTAAGAAGCACAGTAAAATCATTCTAAAGCCTTCTTTGAAGCCAATAATAGGGGAAAAAACCCTTTCAACTCCAGTTGCTTTTGTTGAGCAGGTTCTTAGATTCTGTATACAAAACAAGAATCCAGTCGCGGATATATTCATAGCCGAAGGCTGTGACGGAGTCGAAACAACCGATTTATTCAACCAATTAGGCTACACAAAACTCGCAGAAAGGTATTCAGTCGGGTTGATAGACTTGAATAATACCGAGGTTGAAAAGACAGAAGAATATGAGTTCATGAAATTCAATGCAATACTCTATCCAAAAATACTGAAAGACAGTTTTGTAATATCTCTTCCATTCCTTGCCCTTGATGAAGAAACGGCATTCTCAGGCGCGCTTGCAAACATGCTTGGAGCATATCCTGCAAAGTATTACAAGGGATTTTTCAAGAAAACAAAGGCAAAGATAAGAAAGTGGCCCATAAAATACTCTATTCATGACATCCTTAAATGCAAGATGCCTGAATTCGCAATCATTGACTCTTCCGAGAAAGGGGTGATATTGGCTGGCCTGCCTCTCGAAGCAGACAAGCAGGCTGCCAAACTTTTAGGGCTCGAATGGAAAGACATAGGGTATATGCGCCTTGTTGAGGAGAACTTCCTTAATGAGGCAGCTCCTGAGGGCAAGAAAGAGATTCTCTCAGAGATGCCCGGTTTTGTCAGGCAGTAAACTATATTAATCTCTCAGATCTTAAGATAATATGAAAAAAGCAGTGAGGCTATATATTTCAGGAACAGTGCAGGGAATTTTCTTCAGGCGTTTTGTTAAAGACAATGCCGACAAGCTCAATGTAAGGGGTTTTGTCAGAAATCTTGAAGACGGACGGATTGAAATATTCATTGAAGGCAATCAGGAAGATGTGGAGAATATGACTGCAGTATGCAAGCGCGGTCCGGCGCATTCCACTCTCAGAAAGATAGAAGAAAAAGAAGAAAAGCTTCAGGATTTCAAAGAATTTAAGATTCTGGGCATTTAGCCATTTTAAGCCTTATAACGCACGAATATAAAGGTTTTTAAATTACCCCTGTTTTTTCTAAATATGTCCAGGCAGGATGAAATAGTAAACGAGAGGCTTAGAAAACTAAAAGAGTTAAGGGCACAAAAAATAAATCCCTATCCTACTTCTTATGATGTTAAAAATCAGGCAGCAGAGCTCCAGGAGAAGTTCAAGCATCTTAAAAATGGCGAGATTTCAAAAGAGCACGCGAAGATTGCAGGCAGAATAGTGGCAATAAGAGATATAGGCAAAATAATCTTCGTTGTAGTTCAGGATGGCTCTGGCAGAATTCAAGTTAATATCCAGGAAAAAGAAACTCCTGATGAAGTAGTCAAATTCTTCAAGAAATATGCAGACGCAGGAGACTTCTTCGGGTTTGAAGGCACAATTCTAAGAACTCAAAGAGGAGAATTATCTGTTCTTGTAAAGAAAGTTGAACTTCTATCCAAATCTATCTTCCCTCTGCCTGAAAAATGGCACGGCATTCAGGATGACGAAGAGAGATACAGGAAGAGATATCTCGATATCGCAATGAATCCAGAGATTGCGAAGATGTTTGTAAGAAAAGCAAAGTTCTGGCAGGCAATAAGGCAGTTCCTTCTCAACAGAGGGTTCATGGAAGTTGAGACTCCTGTTCTTGAGAATACTCCTGGCGGGGCAGAAGCAAAACCTTTCATAACTCATCACAATGCACTTAATCTTGATGTCTATCTCAGAATCTCCCCTGAGCTCTGGTTAAAGAGGCTTATGGTTGCGGGATATCCTAAAGTCTTTGAGATAGGGAGAATATTCAGGAATGAGGGCATGGACTCAGAGCATCTTCAGGATTATACTCAGATGGAGTTTTACTGGGCGTATGCTGATTTCAACGAGGGCATGAAATTAGTCGAGGAAATGTACAAATCCATAGCTCATGAAGTTTTCGGCACATTGAAATTCAAGATAAAAGGATTTGACATAGACTTAGGGAAGAAATGGGAGATATATGATTACGTTGCAATCATAAAGAAAATGACTGGCATAAATGTTCTAAAAGCAAGCTCCAATGAAGTTGAATCAAAGCTTCACGAACTTAAGGTCGAATATGAAAAGAAAGGATTTAATCTTACAAGGGGAATTGATTCCCTTTGGAAATATTGCAGGAGAAATATTTCCGGACCAGGATTCTTGATAAATGTCCCAGTTCAGATGGAGCCTCTTGCAAAGCGATCCGAGAAAAATCCCGGGGTTGTTGAGAGATTCCAGATTCTTCTTGCGGGTTCAGAAATGGGGAAGGGATTCAGCGAGCTCAATGACCCTCTCGACCAGGAGAATCGATTCAGAGAGCAGGCAGAACTAAGAGAAGCGGGGGATGAAGAAGCGCAGATGACTGATAATGAATTTGTTGAAGCTCTGAAATATGCAATGCCTCCTACATGCGGATTTGGGGTCTCAGAAAGATTATTCTCTTTCCTTGAAGGAAAGCCGATAAGGGAGACAGTGTTATTCCCTCTTATGAGGCCGATAATAGCAGAAAAGAGTGAATCCTCCAAACCCAAAAAACAAAAAGGAGGTAAAAAATAAGATGTCCACCGATTTAATAGTAAAGAGCAAGATAAAGGAAGCTGTCAAGGACTTGAATGTCTCAAGCGACGTTCCAGAGGCTCTTAACAAGAAAGTTCTCGCTTTGCTTCATGAAGGGGCAGAGAGGGCAAAGGCAAATGGAAGAAGAACATTGCAGGCAAGAGATCTCTAAATCTCTCGTAAATTTGAAGGTTTTCTCGTTTTCTATAGTTATTTCCCTCTTATTTTTATCCTGTTTATCATTCAGTTCTGCATCATCATATTCTTTAGTTATTAACCAAGTTGACAATAAGGCTCTTTTTGAGAATAAAATTCTTCTTGACAGTGAAAGCACAATTGTTATTGACATTCCGTCAGATGCCTATTCCATCTCTTCAAACATTGCC
>JBFYLR010000002.1:0-2888 GCA_041305305.1 Nanobdellota archaeon | reverse complement strand
TAGAGTTTTCAATAGCATTGATAACTGCCAGCGCAATATTTTTATGGGGGGCAATATTCCTGCTTGACAGGAATTAACATATAAAAATGAAACTCTCAATTATAATACCTGCATATAATGAAGAAAAAAGAATAGACAATACTCTAAAGGCTTATTCGGCTGAGTTTGAGGCATTAAGAAAGAAGAAGCTCCTTGATTATAATCTGCTTGTTGTAATAAACGGCACGACGGATAATACGGAGTCTATTGTAAAGAAATTCTCCAAAAAGAACAAAAGGGTGAAATATATTAATCTTAAGCAGGGAGGCAAGGGATATGCCATTATGCAGGGGTTTAAGCACGAATTGAAGAGCAATTCAGATTTGATTGGATTTGTTGATGCAGACATGTCCACTCTTCCAAAAGAGTTCTATAGGCTTGCCTCGAAGATAGAGCATTATGACGGAGTTATTGCAAGCAGGTACAAGGGGAAGGCAGTTGTCGAGCCCAAACCTACACTGCAGAGAAGGATTTCATCAAGAATATTTAATTTATGGATTAGGGCGCTTTTTCTTTTTCCATACAGAGACACTCAATGCGGGGCAAAAATATTCAAGAAATATGCTCTAAAGAAGGTTGTTGACTCATTATTAATAACGAAGTGGGCATTTGATGTAGACCTTCTTTACAATCTTAAGAAGAACAAATTCAAAATAGGCGAGATTCCAACCGTTTGGAGCGATAAGGAATACTCAAAAATAAACTTCCTTAGAGCTGGCCCATTCATGGCTCTTTCAATGCTTAGGCTCAGGCTATTAAATTCTCCATTCAAATTTGCTGTAAAGTTTTACGATAAACTCCCCAATTTCATAAAAATACACAACAAATTCAGATGAAAATTAAAAAGCAAAAAGAAATCAAGATAAGTTTTCTTATGGCTGCCCATAATGAAGACAAGATAATTTTCAAGTCTCTTGAGAACCTTCTAAATCTTCCTTATAATAATTATGAAGTTATAATAGGGCTGGACGGATGCACCGACCGCACAGAAAAAATAGTTCAATACTTTGAGAAGAAATCAAAGAAATTCAGGTATTATAATCTCGATCTCAGGCAGGGAAAACCGGCAGTAATAAACTCAATAATAAAAAAAGCAAAGGGAGACATCATAATAATCCACGACGCTGATTGGATATTCAAAGTCAAAGATAATGAATCTCTTAGAAAATTACTTTCTGTATTTGAAAATAAGAAAATCGGAGGAATTTCAGAAAACAACGCGCTTGAATTCTCACCTGTTATGAAATCAGGTAATATCGGGCTTAAAATGGTGGCATATGCAGGGCAGTTATGGTATGAATATCAAAAGAAGGCATTTACAAGAAAAGAAGGCGATATTCTCTATCTTAATCAGCCCACAATGTTCCTCACCAATATATTCAGGAAGAAGTTGTACAAAACCAATGTTTCCCTAGGAGATGATTTTGAGAGAACGAGCGACATAATGGGCGCAGGATACGATGTAGTTATACCTCAAAGAGAAGACTCCCCAAGATTTATTCCAGTTTACAACGAGATTTCTATAAAAGATTTCTTTAAGCAGAAGATGAGGACGAGCATAGCCAGAGAGCAGTTGAAAGGGACAAAAATGCCTCTTCCAAGAGGATATTATCTCTCGTCTGTCTGGTATATCTTTGCTCATTCCTGGAAATACGGCATAAAAGCAGGGCTTTTGGTGGTATTGTGGATAAAACTGACAGCGCTAGCAACAATTATAAGCAGAATAAAATATAAATTTAAGTCCACGAGCACGAAAGAAGGTTGGACGATGCGTGCACAAAGATAAAATGAGAATTGTCCTGATATACGATTATCTAAGTGAAATAGGAGGTGTAGAAAGAGTTATAGCTACTCATGCCAAATGGCTGAAGCGGGCAGGGCATGAAGTTATTTTGCTGTTCAACTATGTAAGTCCTAAGGCAAAGGAATACTCTTTTCTTAAGGGGCAGGACATAAGAGAAATTGCAACTTTCAAGAGGGGCGGAGAATCTTTCAAGATGTTTTCAGCTCTTGTAGGTTTCAATAATCTTAAGTCCTATAATCCTGATTTGGTTATTGCCTACTCTTTCCCTTCAATTTTTACCACGAGAAAGCTAAAATGCAAGAAGGCATTCTATTATCTGCCTATGGAATTTATTTATTTCCCTATAAAGAAGAGATGGGAATGGGCAAACGACGGAAAGAGAAAAGCAACCTTCTTCGCAAGCCTGATTCTGGCGCCAATCTTGAGAGTAATGGACAAGAGATGGATAAAGGACAATCTTGTTATAGCAAATAGTGATTTCACAAGAAGAGAAATAAAGGGAAGATACAAAGTTGATTCAATAATATCCTATCCTCCTCTCAACACTGTCTTCCAGCCTTCAAGGGATGTGAAGAAAACACTCAAAAAGTTTAATCTTAAAAACAAATTTGTTCTAACTGCTGGAAGAATCGTTCCGGACAAGAAAACTGCATGGTTAATTGATGTTTTCTCAAGACTAAACAACAAAAAGCTCGATTTTGTAGTCGCTGGAGGAATAGCCGACGATTACAAGAGGGCTCTTTTAGATTTAGCTAAAAAATTCAAAGTTCAAGATAGGATTATGCTAATCGGTCTGGTTGACCAAAAAGAACTTGTCAAACTCTACTCTGCATGCGAGGTTTTCATGTTTGCTTCTCCAGAAGAAGCCTTTGGCTTAGTGCCTATTGAAGCAATGGCCTGCGGAGCGCCCGTAGTTGCTTGGGATGACAATGCAGGGCCAAACGAATATGTAATTCCAAAAACAAACGGATATCTCGCAAAACCCTATGACTTAAAAGATTTCACAATTTATGTAGAGAAAATAATAAGGGACAAATTCAAAAAA
>JBFYLR010000001.1:0-5094 GCA_041305305.1 Nanobdellota archaeon | reverse complement strand
ATCACAATAATCCTTAATCCCCCTTCCCCCCACTAACCCTCCTCACAAAAACCCTTATTAACCCCACTTCCCTAATCTATTTATCATGGCATGGTCAAACATTATTACTGAGTTCAGGGATTTTTTAAGAGAGTACAAAGTCATTGGGCTTGCAGTTGCATTGATTATGGCTTTGGCTTCAGTAACTTTGGTTAACTCCCTTGTTAATAATATAATTATGCCTCTTATTACTCCATTTATTCCTGGAGGAGAATGGTACTTTGCTGTCTGGACTATTGGGCCTTTTGTGATTGGATGGGGTGCTTTCCTTGGAGCATTGATTAATTTCATAATAATTGCTTTTGTAATTTTCTTGATTGTAAAGTATCTTGTTAGAGACGGGAAAAAGAAGTAGAGTTAGATTATTTTTTCTTTAGTTCTTCTCTTGCTTGATAAAGAATCTGAATAAGCCTGTCATTTGAACTCATCTCAGATTCTGGCTTTGGTCTTTCTCCTACATAAATAGTAAATGTATATGCTGTGATGTTGCCGCGTGGTATTGGAATAAGCCCTTTTGCTTTTGCATATTCCAGCCTGGGCAAATACTCTGATGTGACAATGTGCCTGTGATGTATTGCAATACTTTTTTCTTTGTCCAGTTCAATGAATGTAATCTCATAAGTTTCGAGTTTCTTTTCCTCTTCTCTTTGAGGGCTTTCCTCAGTCATTTTACTAACCCTAGATATTCTTGTTTATTTTGTGAAAAAACATACATTATCTCCCTTGTTCTGTGGATTCTCCACCCTTCTGCATATTTCTTGACCCAGTCTTTTTCAATTTCTGAAACAGGTTCTCTATTGTTTCTTTCATGCCTTATCCATTTTTCTTTCATTATCTCGCTCCATTGGTCACGCATATCAAGATTAAAGTCCACTGTCTTGTTGTCAAGTATATACAGTGCAATTGCTGTTTCAAGCTGAAATGATGCTCCTTGTTTCTGCTCATATCTTGTTCTGAATTCAATTATCCTGGAAGAATGATTAACAAGAAACTGTCTTAAACAATCTGCAAGATGAATGTATCTGCCTCTTTGATAATTGTCTTCAATCTGCCTGAGCTCATCAAGAGGTATTTCCACGCACATCATCCTTGCTTCCTCCATTTGAATAGCCTGAGAGGTCTTCAATTCCAACATTTAATTGTTTTGCAAGCACTTTTGCTTCTTCCATTGCGCATTGGTAAACAATCCGCATGATGTTTGAACTATCTTTTTTATCATGCTTGTAAAAATCTGTGATTCTTTCCTCAGGGTGTATCACTGTTATCCGGCTGACCAGTATCCCTATCTCATTATTTTCGATAGCGTAATAGTCTATGAACACTTCTGCCTCAGTTGGTTTTGCTGCAAGTCTTCTTACCCTGAGCCCCTTTTTCTGTCCTTCCTTGAAATTGGTGATTATAACTCTTTTTTCCAGGCTCTCAACTTTATCTTCTGTCATCTTCTCTTCACCTCAATTGTGTAATTCTGTGCAAATTTTTTAACCAGATGGCCTGCTCCCCAGATGAATCCAGCTATTGCGACTGCGCCAAGAGCAAGACAGGCATATTCCTTCAGCCTTGCTTTTATGATTTCATTTCTTACATAATGATTAACTTCAATTTTTCCAGTGTAGCCAATTAACTTGGCAAGTCTTTTTCTTTCTTTTATTGAGTATGATGAATTTGGCTCTCGGGCGATGCATTCTAAATGATATCTTGCCCTCTCTTGGACTTCTTCAGGAGAAAGAGTTCTTCTTTCAAATAAGCATAACTCGTCTACTTTACATCCTTCTGGAGGCTCCATGACTTCCCTTTTTTCAGTTGCATTTAACTGTTCTATAAGTTCGTCTATGCTTGTTCCGAATGGTTTTGTCATCCGATTACCTTCCTCTTAATTGAGCAGCAAGCTTGATAGGAATAATAAATAATATTCCCCAAAGTGAACTCCAAAGTTTTTATTGCTAATTCTCCTGCATAATCTATTGAGAAATACCTCTGAAGTCTTAGATGGCGCCTGCAATTTTCTCTAATGTCCTCAAAATCTATTTTTACCTCAGTTACATATCCAAGGGCGCGAGCTGCTTTTTTCATATCGTCTTTATCTATTAATATTCCGTCTCCTTTGGCAATCATTAATCTTAGTCCTCTTTTTGCTGTGCTTCTAACTTTTCTTGGGGACAATTTTTCTGAATCAAGAATCATTGGCTCTTTCGCATGCAACTGGCTTATCATCCCTTCAAGACTGTAACTGAATTCTTTTGTCATTTTTTGCTATGATTATAATTGGGATGCCTGGGGTTTACCTTGCTCGCAAAATAATCACATCCCCACATAAGTGCTACTAATGCTGCAGATAATAATACCCCTCCTACAAGGAATTGCAGGCGGGAGGGCGTATGAGTTCGTCTTATATTGTCGCAGCCTCGATCGCCGATTGTGGCATTTTTCCAATAATTTTCGTCCCATTCAGCATCGCTCATCGAGTCTTCTTCTGTTCTTCCTCCGAGAGGTTCTTGCCAATATCTGGAAAAACGTTGGTACCATCGCTCATCTGGCATCTTTTCTTTGTCCATAATCTATCTAATCAGATATTCATTTTATTTTTAGCCAATATGGAATATATTTTGGTATATTCCTCCCAATGGACAAGGGTTAAATCAAAATGATGTGTTTTTATTGCATGGAAGTCGGTGACGAACTTATTGAGAGAGAGGAAATAGCTAAAAATCCCCCAATCACTATTCTCACTATTGAAAAAGCTTTAAATATATTGAAACCTAGTAAGAATATGGAAAGTACAAGGAGAAAGGTAATCAAGCAGGGGCATAATACCTTAACTGTGACACTGCCTGCAGAATGGGTGAAGAGATTGAATATCCAGCCAGGAAGTGAGTTGGATATGTCTGAGCTGAATAATGGACTGTTTCTTTCAACTGAGAAGAAGTCTGGCTTGAAAAAGGTTGAGTTTGATATCTCTGGATTGGACATTCCAACGATTTGGAAACATTTTATGGCAGTTTATAGAAATGGCTATGACGAAATTGTTGTAAAATTTAATCCTGGCATGGTTCTTGAGACACCTTACAAGTACATGACTCAGCACAGGTATGATCCAAAATATAAAAATATCGGAAAACAGCCAGTGGGCGATGCTATCCAGAACTTCGCAAGCAGATTCATAGGGCTTGAAGTTGTTGAGCATGGAAGGGATTTTGTCAGAATAAAAGAAATGGGAGAGCTCACAAGCAAGGAGTTTGACAATTCTCTAAGAAGAATGTTCTTTCTGATGGAGCAGATGGCTGAGGAGACCCACAATGCTGCTCAGAACAATGATCCAAAATTCCTCAAGTCAATGCATGATGTGGATATTACTATGGATAAGTTCCATGACTATTGCGTAAGAATTCTCAACAAGATTGGAAACAAGGACCCGCAGAAAACGTCAATTCTTTTTGCAATAATGTTCATTATGGAGCTTGCAGCTGATGAGTTTAAGAATATCTCGCATCATCTGACTTTGGAAATACAGGACAAAAAGTTCAACAAGAATATAGAAAAATTAACAGGGCTTGTGAAACAGCAGGTAGATGCATTTAAGGAGTTATTTTACAAGTATACCAAGGAAAGTCTTGGCGAGATTGCGAGGATAGACCAGGAGATTTACCTTAATGCAGGCAAATTTTACGAGAAAACCACTGAGGAGGAAAAGGAAATTCTTCATCATCTGAGGATGATAAGCCGTTTCTTCAATGCACTCATGGAACTGAGAATTCAGATGGAATTCTAACACTATTGAAGTATATATTCCCAATTGATAAGGGATAAATAAAATAAACTTCTTTTTATTATATGAAAAAAATCTTAGAGAGAAGAGTATGAAAACATTAAATAAACTTCTTGCAGCAGGAGCATTTGTTCTTTCTTCAATGGGCTGTGTTCCAGAAGGAGCTAAGATAGATAATATTCGTCCATTTGCAGGATTTGATTTTAGAGTCAGCCAGCCAGCGACATATGCAAAAAATATTCCCGAGTATATGAGAGATGTTCCTATTCATCCTGATGATGGAGGAGGAAAAGCAGGAGTTATTTCAGACGGGATAAAGATTTATCCTTTAATGGATTTTGCTTTAAAGACAGGATTGAGTTTTGAAACAAAATCAGGTGCAAGTTTGAATGTCTCTGGAAGATTTAGCATTCCTGCGAGTGGATATCCAAAAGAAAGAGATTATATGGTTAATATTGGAGAAGATAAAAAAAGCGAAGGTTCTGCGCTTACTTATTATGCTGTTGGATACGGGCCGATTGTTATTCCTGGAATAGATGCTGATATTTATATTCCAATAAAACCAATAGATAGCGAGGTTAATTTAGGTGCAATTGTTGGGGCAGGTTATAGAAAATATGATCTTGAAGTGCAAACTGGATGGGATAGGTTTAGTAATTTTCAGGGGAGAAGAGATTATAAGATTGGAGACGTTGAAGAAAAAAGTTTTTATACTGGAGTAAGGATAATCAACAGCAAAAAAGATTCTGGGAAATTTTTTTGTGACTTTACAGTTGGAGCTAGTTTGATTGATATTGAAGCAAGAAAAGGCGTAGAAGTTAAATCAAATGATGTCTCATGGCTTTGCGGGTTTGGATTGGGCTGGAGATTTTAGATTATAAAAATTGCAATTACTATTTCTTTTCTTCTGAAAGATTTCCTGCAAACCTTTTTTCATAATCAGAGAATCTTTTTCTGGCTTTTGCCACTTTGTCAGAAAATCTGAGGAATTCCTTTTCTTTGATTTTGGACTGGGACATTGTTTCTGCTTCTTCTCTTGCCTCTGCTGCTTCCTCTGCTTCTTCTAATTCTGTTTCCTCTGCATGCTCTGGATTGTCTTTTGTTCTGTCTGGAATATATGCAATATATTTTGCTCCATTGTTTCTTATCTTATTTACCAGCCAGTCTTTTGGATCTGGAACACGAAGCACTTTTGTAGTAGCCTGGTCTATGTGCCCTTTTCCTACAATAAGATATACTTTTCCATGAGTTTCTTTTAATGCTTCTTGTATTGAAGCAAACATGCTGTTGTC